>CAZOUJ010000179.1:0-3651 GCA_964582955.1 uncultured bacterium | reverse complement strand
GTAAAAATTAGAAAATTCTTTTAATTACGTTCAAAATTAACAATTATACTCAAAAGTTGCTTCCAAATATAAATTTTAGATTAATTTTTACTGGATTCATCTAAATTAACTTGTGGGTTTATCGACGAGAAAACACTTGACACGTATCCTAATCATAATGTACACTTGTTGCGGGTTGTAATTTCATTAAAAACATTTAACTAACAATTAATCTAGGAGTAATTATGTCAGAAGTTGTTAAACACACTGGGGTTTCAAAGGAATCTGGTTATCTCTACTATCTTGGAAAAGATGGTAATGTTTGGCGTTCCAAGATGTCCAGAGGCAGAAAAGGTGGCGGAAATGCAGAACAGGTAGCGAGTGCTGGAGTTCAACGAGAATCTGGGTATCTGTATTTTATTGATAAGGGTGGTAATGTAGCCAGGTCAAAAATGGCACGAGGAAGAAAATAGTCCCCCTACAGTGAATTATAAAGGTCTTCATTAATGAAGACCTTTTTTTTTACTTACACAATTTTACTTTTTAAGATGATAAAACCTGGTAATAATCTGGGGTTTTACGTTTATTGTTTCGCGTTGGTATTTTTTTCAGAATTTCTCCACTCTAAACTTGTTAATTCCATCAAAATTACCGGGAACCAATACACTAAAAATCATATTATTTTGAGAGAAATTCAACATCCTGTACCAGGAAATTTCAATCATTCTATTGCACAAGAGGATAGAGACAGGATCTATAATCTGGGTTTGTTCTCTACTGTTGATGTCTCTGAGCATGATTCTATCTATACCGTAACGGTTGTAGAAACATTCAGATTTATTCCATTTCCTTTAGTAGGCTATGATGAAGGGAAGGGATTATCGTACGGTGGGGGTGTTGCCTTCACCAATTTCAGAGGATTAAATGAAAAATTAATTTTTGGGATGATATTTGGACAGAACAAAACTTGGTTTCTGGATTTTAAAGATCCCTGGATAACCGGAGATCATGTTTCAATTAATTTGGGGATGTATAACTTTTTTACTGATGGTGCAGTCTATGCATTTGAGTACCAGGAAAAGGGTGGTTATGCAGGGATCGGGTTTTACAGGGGTAACCACAATAAATATGATTTGAAAATAGGAGTCGAAACTATTTCCTTGGATACGGCAGGAGTCATATCAGATGACCTCTGGGTCCTAGGAAAATATTTTAATGATTATCATTATCTATATGCTGTTTTTAATTACCAATACGACACTCGTGATGTATTTGTTGATCCTACAAAAGGACAACATTTGAAACTACATTTGAAACCACGGATTGGTACCAAGAATACTCATAATTACTACCAATTTAATTGTGAACACATCTATTATTATCAAATTTCTCAAGATTTTAAAAATCCTATATTGTCAATAAAATCCTCCTTGTTCATACAAAAATCAGAACGTACTCCTCCATTTTCATATGTGTATATTGGTGGGGAAGACTACGTGCGAGGCTATTCCCCGATTCCTTGGCAAAATCCTGAATCAACCCAAGATAAAATAGAAGGGGTACATGCAATCTATGAAAGTGTACAGCTTCAGCATACATTATTTTCTCGAAAGGATTATGGAGGAATAGAACTGGGTATTGATGTCGTTTATTTTTTAGATGTTGGAGTCAGTTCCTACAACTTGAGTTCATTCGACTTAAAAAATGGTATCATGGGATATGGTTTTGGGTTACGGTTTTTTACTTCGGGAGCAGGAGTGATCGGGATTGATATTGGTTTTAACCCTCACGGAACTTATTTTATTCATCCAACAGGTGGTAACTAGTAATTTTTGCGAAATATCATCGCTTTTTTAAATTGATTTTCGTTTCCGTCCCTTAACCGAGATATATTATTTCTGTGGGTATAAATGACAAACCAGGGAATCAATAGGGAAAAGATTAATAATGAAAGTGGTGGAGGTGAGATTGTTGTCACAACGGGCAGAATAAATAGGATTATGGGTAGGGCAGAGGACGCTAATATAGAACCAATTGAAACATATCCTGTAAAGATTAATGTTATGGCAAAAACAACTAGACAAAGAGGGATAGCAACTGGAAAAAGTGCGATTAGCATGCCACCCAAAGTTCCAACACCCTTTCCCCCCTTGAACCTTGCAAAAATTGGATAAGTGTGGCCCAATACCGCAAAAAATCCACATAGAATTTGGAGAATACCGATATCTCCTATGTTTATATGATTAATAATATGCAAAGCATACACTGCTGTGGGAAGCCAACCTTTAAATACATCCACAATGACGACCACAAGAGCAGGTTTCCATCCCAGAACACGAAAAACATTTGTTCCCCCGGCATTTCCACTTCCGTGCTCTCGAATGTCAATTCCCTTTGTGAGTTTTCCAACGATGATGCTGGTCGGAGTAGAGCCTGTGCAATAGCTTAGAATTAAGACCAGAATGAAAATGATCAAGGGACTAATCATTGAGTGAATCAACAAGAGATTGGATTGCTATAACCATTGCTCCGGGACCTGCATGAGCTCCGAGACCTGGACCAACCTCGGACACAAAAACATTCTCCTTTCCGATTTTCTGTATAAAATCATCACGGAACTCAAGTGCTTTTCCTTCGCAATTTGCGTGGGAAATTCCAATTCTTAATGGTTGGTTCCAGTCGATTGTTTTTTGAACATAGTTTTTAAATTTTTGCATAATATTTTTTCGACCAAACGTTATTCCCACAGGTTTAATTCCTCTCGAAGTGAATGATAGAATGGGGTTAATCTTCAATAGATCAGCGATTTTCTTTACCGATGCAGGGAGCCGTCCACCTCTAACTGCAAAATCAAGTGTTTCCAGCCCGATATATAGATTGGTATTTTTGATAGCGTCTTTAGTAATTGTATGAATTTTGTTCATCGTTTTTCCTGCTATTATAGCTTCTGCAATTCGGATAGCGATCAATCCCAGTCCTATGGATCCGCTGTGAGAGTCAATCACAGAGATGGGCAGGGAATCTAGTTTTTCAGAAGCAAGCAGGGCTGATTGGTATGTTCCGCTTACATTTGCTGGAATGTGTATTGAAATAGCCTGCTTATAATGGCTGGACAATAGTTGGTACTGACGTAAAAAATCACCTGGAGTGGGTTGTGAGGTTTGAGGATGATGAGGGTTCGTTTTTAATTTTTCCCAAAATTCACCAGAAGTGATGGTCATTTTGTCTACGAAATGTTCTGGACCGAAATTTAATCTTACTGGAATCATATGAATGTTATATTTTCGGAGAATATCTTCTGGAAGATCACAACCTGAATCTACCAGAACAGCAATATCCTGATGAGTTCCGTGGGCATCATGCTGTTGTCTAATCATATCATCCGCCTTTTCATCAGAAACTGTACCAAAGTTTTGACAAATATGAATCACTTTTTTCGGGTGGTCAGTATGAATATGTACTTTCATTCTGGAGCTACTGCCCGCAACCACAATTGAATCACCCCATTCGGTTAATTTTGATTTCAATTTAGATCTGTCCAGATCATTTCCACTGATGAGACATTCAGTACAAAACCTGTATTTTTCATTAAATGAAATGGATTCTATCTCAGAAGGTATCTCAATGATTGCCTCCGTTTTCCTTTCTTCTATGATTCCGCTGTGAATGAAG
>CAZOUJ010000178.1:0-3715 GCA_964582955.1 uncultured bacterium | reverse complement strand
TTTACAATTAGGGATTTCCCTGCGCCCGTATCACCGGTTATAACTGTTAAACCTGAATGAAATTCAATATTCGATTCAGAGAAAATTGCCAAATCTTTCAGGTAAAGGGATTGAATCATTGTTTAGTGGATATATTATAGAAAATAATACTACTGACCAACATACCAAAATTATCAGCAATTAGGTCAAAAATACTTGTATATCTGTCCGAAATAAAACTTTGCCACCATTCATCAAATGCTCCAAATATAAAACCACTGATAATAATATAAAAAAGTTGATATCCATTTACCGGTCTAAAACTTTGTACAGCTAAAAATCCTAATATAGCATATTCAGCAAAATGGGCAACTTTATCGGCATGCTGAAACCCTAAATCCGGTATAGAATTTGTCGAAATAGCAGAAATGCTTAAAATAAATATCATATAAATACCTAGAACAATTCTATAAGCTTCCGATTTCATATTCCTTGATCACTCTTGGTATCTCATTGATTACATCCGTAGCAGTCATACCACGATATCCTGTTTGATCCAACAAGGAATCAGCGGCCTTCCCATGGATAAACACACCCAGTTTTCCCGCGTCGAAAGGGGAAAGACCTTGAGCCAAAAAACTTCCTATACAGCCTGCCAACACGTCCCCTGTTCCGGCTGATGCCAGACCTTGATTACCACTAATATTTAACGACCCCTGTCCATTATGAATAACAGACACTGGAGTTGTTTTTAATACCAGTGTCCCATCAAATGGAACCATAAATTCTTCAATAATTGAAATAAAATTGTACTCCACCTCACGTTTAGATCGGTCGACCATTTTTCCAAATTCACCTAAATGAGGGGTGAGAATCGTCCTTTCGGATAAAGAATTTATATTGTTTTCCAGTAAAAGTAAAGCATCTGCGTCCACAACAATTGGTTTTGAACAGGAGTCTACAATCCGCGTAACTAATTCCTGTGTATCACTACTGATCCCCAGTCCAGGTCCAATAACTATGGAATCACACCATTCAATTTCATTAATTATTTCCTTAAAATTATTCAGTCCCAATACTCCACTATCATTATCTGCACACAGAACGGAAATTCCTTCCATAAATGTTGATTCAAAAATTGGATTGAGAGATTCCGGAATGCAGCACTTCACTAATCCTGCACCACATTTTAATGCAGATAACCCAGTTAATATGGCTGCTCCGGTCATTCCTTTTGATCCAGCTATACAAGTATCTTTCCTTGTCTATACTTATATGAATTTTTTGGCGGAGGCTTAAGAAACTGTTTGGCATATTCTTCATTAAAGGGTTTCCATTGAATTCCTGAAAGAGGTTTTTCCAGCGTGGGAAATCCAATGTCAGCGGTAATTATTTCACCACACTGATCCTTTCCAGGATGAAAATACAACCCGGTTTTCTCATATCCCATAGTGACAGTAACATTAGCTTTTACTGCATCATAGTCAAAGTGCCCGGTGTCTGCATTTAGTCCTGATGGAAGATCAATTGAGATAACATCCGACTGTTGATTATTAACCCACGTGATCCATTCAGCTAATGGACTCCTGACTTTTCCTTTGATTCCTATACCCAGCATGGCATCAATCATCAAATTAAATTCATGTGACTCCGGCGGACGTTCTTGAAAATCAACATTAATATCATTATCAATACACTCCAGATAATAATGTTTAGCATCAAGAGATAATGTGTCCGGTGAATAAATCATATATACCTGTGGTTCAAATTTCTTTAATGATAAAGCAGTAGCAAAACCATCACCACCATTATTACCCTTTCCACAAATAATAAGAATTTTATATTTCTCTGTCTCAGGGTAAAATTTCAGGACTGTATTAGCAATTTGGTTTCCAGCACTGCCCATAAGAGTCTTTCCCTGGATTCCAAATTTTGTGGCGGCAATTTTGTCTAACTCCCGGGACTGATGGGAGGTAAGAAACTGCATTACTTTTTTTGCATTAATGCAAATGCAATGGCATTATTACCGTCATGAGAAATTGAACATTCACACTGATAATTCGACTGATATGGTTTTGGCAAACGAACTATGGGTGCACCATCCTGCCTGGATAGAATTTCAATCTTTTTAAACCATGGACTTTGATTATCTCCTTTTGACAGGATAGCTTTTTTGACTGCCTCCTTGGCTGCAAACCGTCCAGCAAAATGGTGCGAAGTGTTCCCCCCTCTATTTTGACAAAAGGCAATTTCTGATCCTGTAAATATGCGCTGCTTAAATCGAGTCCCCTTTTGGGAATTTAGGATATTTCCTATTCGCTCAATTGAAACTATATCAACACCAATTGATAGGTCAATCATGATTTAATTCCTTCACAATTGTTACAACCTCATATATATCTTCAACATCCCAATCAGCACCAGATTTTACAGTACCAAATGTGTCACCGTACTTAGCAAATATAGTCCGGATACCTACTTTCTTAGCGCCAACAACATCTCGTTCAGGCCAGTCTCCGATCATTAATGTTTCGTTAGGAGCAATTTCCATTTTTCCCAGAGCCATTTCAAATGGAACAGGTGACGGTTTTCGTGCTTTCGTTTCATCAAAGGTGAGCACTAGGTCAAATAAATGATGCAAATTTAAATGATAAATTCTTAACCAGGCTTCACGGCTGGGGGCATCAGATACTACAGCCAATCTGATTCCCATTTTTAATAGTTCAAAGAGACAGCGATTGACATTAGGATACAATTGCAGACTTGCTTCCCGGGCCCTGCGGTAAGCGACAATGCCCGCGGCCAAAAACTTATTATCTACATAGCCCAGTGTTTTTGTTAAATATTCGTTGAATATTTTTTGATTTTCCCAACCAATTTCTTCGTACAGTGAAAAAATATCTTTGAATGATTTTTCGGTATCAAGATTTAATCCTGCCTCTTGCATGGCCGATACGGCTGCTCGGACCGCATTTTGTTTCATCTTGATAAAATCGAGAAGGGTATTATCGAGATCAAATATGACAGCTTTGATCATGGTATTTTCATGCAGAATCTATCTGCTCAATTTAAATTATTCTTCGTACTTCGCAGGATTTTTTATTTTGTCGATCTCATACTCCGCCATTTGACGCCAGGAACGGTCCTCTCTTGCTTTCTCTAATGCATTAAGTGCGGCAGTTTTATTTCCTTTTCCATTGCACCATTCTGCAATACCTAATTCGTACCAACCTGCACCAAACCGTTTTTTTCTATCTGTTGCCTCTCTGGCCGCTATTATTGCTGATTCACAATCTTTTAATTGATTGTGAACAGATGCAAGACGTACCCAGGCGCTACCATTCTTTGGGTCTAATGAGGTACCTTTTGCAAGGTTATTTTTTGCCATTTCTAATGAATCCAATTCCATATAAATCATCCCAAGAGAAATAAGGGGCTTTGGATAATTTGGCTGAACCGCTACTGCTGTATTTAATACTTCAATCGCCAACTCATAATTTTTTTCCTTTATATAAATATCACCCATACTGCTGTATGCTTTTGCATAAGTAGAATCAATTTTCACTGCCTGCTGAAAGGATCCCAATGCGCCAGAACTATTTCCATATTTGTTCTGGGCAAGTCCCAAAGCGAACCATCCCTGATAGAAGGTAGAATCTATTCCAATTGCTTGTGAATATGCGTCAATTGCAATGGATAAATTTCCCCTCTTTGCTTCGATAACCCCAATCTGGTA
>CAZOUJ010000177.1:525-3732 GCA_964582955.1 uncultured bacterium | reverse complement strand
TTGATGGGAAAGCGATAAGAATACATCCGTTGGTTTGTTCTGCATTTAATGCAGATTTTGATGGGGATCAAATGGCTGTACACATTCCTTTATCAATTCAAGCGCAGGTGGAAGCCAGGATCCTGATGCTTTCCAGTCATAATATTTTACATCCTGCCAATGGAAAACCTGTTGCAATTCCATCTCAAGATATGGTTTTGGGATGCTATTACTTAACATGTACTCGAAGAGGAGAAAAGGGAGAAGGTAAATTATTTAAGTCTTTTCAGGAAGCTATTTTGGCTTTGGAAAACAATAAGGTCGGTTTACATGCTATCGTAAACGTACGTCATAATGGGAAATGGTATAAAAATACAACGGTTGGCAGAATTCTATTTAATTCAATTCTTCCTAAAGAGATGGAATATTTAGATGTTGTTGTAACTAAAAAGACTTTGGGGGAAATAATAAATCAATGTTACCTTAAAGCAGGAAATCAAAAAACGGTCATCTTTTTAGATAAATTAAAAAAACTCGGTTTTGACACAGCGACCCAGGCTGGTTGTTCAGTCTCTATAAGCGATATATTAATTCCTACACAAAAGGATGATATTTTAAAGGATGCATTTAAAGATGTTGAAAGTATACAGAAAAAATTTAAAAGTCATATCCTAACAGATGGTGAGCGATACAACAAGGTAATTGATATTTGGACACATGTTACAAATCATGTGGCAAAATCTATGATGAATGACCTTGAAAAAGATCAGGATGGATTTAACCCTGTATTTATGATGGCAGGTTCAGGTGCGAGAGGGACTGAAGATCAGGTAAAACAGTTAGCTGGGATGCGGGGTTTGATGGCGAAACCAAAAAAATCTATGACCGGTGAAAAAGGAGAAATCATAGAATCACCGATTACTTCAAATTTCAAAGAAGGGTTATCTGTAATGGAATATTTTATATCCACTCACGGAGCTAGAAAAGGGTTAGCGGACACTGCTTTAAAGACAGCCGATGCGGGGTACTTGACACGCCGATTGGTGGACGTTTCCCAAGATGTTGTTATCAGAGAAGTTGATTGTGGTACAATTAGTGGAATTGTTATTCATCCTTTAAAAGAAGATGAAAAGATAATTGAGGAACTCTCAGAGCGTATTTTAGGAAGAGTTTTGGTAGATGATATTATTGTTGATGGTAAAGTCTCAATTCCCTCAGGACAATTAATTGATGAAAAAAATATTGATATAGTAGATGAAAGTGGAATACAAAGTGCACGGATTCGTTCAGTTTTATCATGTGAATCAGAACGCGGGGTATGTGCCATGTGTTATGGATGGAATTTATCCAATCATCAAATGGTTAATATTGGTACTGCAGTTGGTATTCAGGCAGCACAAAGTATAGGAGAACCGGGAACACAGCTAACACTTCGCACTTTTCATATTGGGGGTACTGCCACTCGAATAATTGAAAAATCTGAAAAGAAGACAAAATTTGGAGGCATCGTCAAATTTTCTGAAAACTATAGTTCAGCAGACACAAAAGATGATTTAGGGAATACAATAACGCGATGTATGTCCCGGCACGCAAAATTACATATAGTAAAGAAAAAAGATAAAAATGAAGTCCTTTCGGAGTATAATGTACCGTATGGAGCCAATGTGTTCATCAGCGAGGGTGAAAATATAGAAAGTGGTCAAACATTATTTGGCTGGGATCCTTATACAGATATAATTCTTGCATCCCAATCCGGAAAGGTCAATCTCAAAGATTTTATTGAGGGAGATACCTATCAGGTTGAAGCAGTTGAGGGTGGTAAAAAACAGATGGTTATCATAGAATCACGGGACAGAAATTTAAGTCCTCATATTGAAATTACTAATGATGATGATGAAATAATGACAGGAGGGACTATTTTACCCGTTAAAGCTACTTTGGTGATTACCGATGGTCAGATAGTGAAACGTGGACAAACTTTGGTTAAAATTCAAAAAGACATTGGTAAGACTAGGGATATTACTGGTGGTCTACCGAGAGTCGCAGAATTATTTGAAGCTCGAATTCCAAAGAATCCTTCTGTGGTTTCTGAAATAAATGGTACGGTTAAATTTGGTGAAACAAAACGAGGCATTCGAAAAATAATTGTTGAAAATAGTGATGGTGAATCCAGATCTTATAATATTCCTTATGGGAAACACGTTATAGTTCATGATGGTGATTTTATTACTGCAGGTACTTCCCTGTGTGAAGGTGCCACATCTCCAGGTGATATCCTAAAAATTATGGGTCCTGGTGCTGTGAGAGAATACCTTGTAAATGGGATTCAAGAAGTGTATCGATTACAGGGAGTTAGTATTAATGATAAGCACATAGAAGTGATTGTTAGGCAAATGATGAAATAGCAGGTTGTTTCTGATCCAGGTGATACTAGACTTTTGGAATCAGAAAGAATAGACAAGTGGGACTTCTTTAAAGAGAATGAACGCATTTCTCAATGTGTTGTAGTCACTGATTCAGGGAATTCGGAGCTGGAGGAAGGAATAGTAATAGAAAAATCTGAGTTAAATGAAATTAATAGTGAGTTGAAGGAAAACGATAAAAAACCAGCCAAATTCAGAAAATCAAAACCAGCAAAATTTGATCCCCTTCTTATGGGAATTACACGAGCTTCGTTAAATACGGAAAGTTTTCTATCTGCAGCATCCTTTCAGGAAACCACGCGTGTATTGACCGATGCAGCTGCTTCCTGTAAAGTAGATTATCTTAGAGGATTAAAAGAAAATGTGACCATTGGCAGATTAATCCCTGCTGGTACAGGTTTTCCAGATAATCTTGACATTATGGTGGGGAATAAGTCCGAACTTGTTCCGGCTGAGGCAGATGAAGAAGAATCAAGAGATAAAATAGTTGCGAAAGCAATTTAATAATTATTGGTTATATAGGAATAATTTTAATAAGATTGCAGACTGTATTTGAATTGAAATGCCGACAATAAATCAATTAGTTCGAAAGGGAAGGTTTTCTATATCAAAGAAAACTTCCACCCCTGCACTAAAAGGGAATCCGCAGAAACGTGGCGTTTGTACGCGTGTATATACAACTACACCTAAAAAACCTAATTCGGCATTACGGAAAGTTGCACGTGTGCGATTAACTAATGGAATGGAAGTTACGGCTTATATTCCGGGAGAAGGCCATAATCTGCAGGAACACTCCATAATCCTA
>CAZOUJ010000177.1:0-515 GCA_964582955.1 uncultured bacterium | reverse complement strand
CGTGTAAAAGATCTACCAGGTGTTCGATACCATGTTGTGAGAGGGACTCTAGATACCGCAGGTGTTTCCGACAGAAAAACAAGTCGTTCCCGTTATGGAGCTAAAAAAGCAAGATCATGAGAAGAAGGCGACCTGAAAAAAGGACGATTTTACCCGATCCTGTCTACAACGATCTATCTGTAGCAAAGTTTATCAATTTTATCATGTCTCGAGGAAAAAAAGGCGTAGCTGAAAAAATATTTTATGATGCGATGAATACTATTAAACAGAGAACAAAAACTGATGGGATAAAAGTGTTTGAGAATGCGATAAATAATGCGTCACCTGTTTTAGAAGTTAAATCCCGTAGAATAGGTGGAGCGACTTATCAAGTTCCTATTGAAGTTGCCGAGGGAAGAAGATTCTTTTTAGCATCTCATTGGATCATTAATTCAGCCTTAAGTCAAAGTGGAAAACCAATGTCTGAACGTCTTGCTCATGAGATTATATCTGCGGCAAATAATGAAGGTGGGGCT
>CAZOUJ010000176.1:3298-3736 GCA_964582955.1 uncultured bacterium | reverse complement strand
GAAGACTCTGTCCAATTGAAACACCTGAAGGGCCCAATATTGGGTTGATTTCATCCTTGGCATTAATGGCAAAAATTAATAAACATGGATTTATTGAAGCCCCTTATCGAAAAGTAAAAAAAATGGCTAAAACATCCTTAGCAACGGGAGATATTGAATACCTCTCTGCTGATGATGAAGATAGAGCATTGATTGCACAATCTAATGCAAAATTGGATAAAAAGGGAAATCTTGTTGATAAAATGCTCAGAGGAAGAATCAAGGGTGATTTTCCGGTTGTAAGTCCTCATGAAGTTAATTATATGGATGTTTCTCCAAATCAAATACTCAGTGTTGCTGCTGCATTGATTCCATTTCTTGAGCATGATGATGCAAATCGTGCATTAATGGGTTCAAACATGCAAAGACAATCGGTACCATTGTTGAAGCCAACAGCGC
>CAZOUJ010000176.1:1654-3288 GCA_964582955.1 uncultured bacterium | reverse complement strand
GGGACAGGGCTTGAGAAAGTTGTAGCAAAGGATTCCAGAACATGCATTGTCGCTCCAGAAAATGGGGAAGTAGTCTGGGTGGATGCAGAAAAAATCATTCTGAAAACAGAAGAAGTTCCAGATGCGCTGCGATTGGTAGAAGGTGATAATCTTATGAAAATAAAATTAAAAAAGTATGTTCGCTCCAATCAAAATACATGTCATAATCAGCGTCCTTTAGTAAAGGTGGGCGATAAAGTGAAGGCAGGAGATGTGATCGTTGATGGTGCTTCAAGTCAAAATGGAGAATTAGCATTGGGTCAAAATGTTATGGTAGCATTTATGCCATGGCGTGGTTATAATTTTGAAGATGCGATTGTAATCAGTGAGCGTTTAGTAAAGGATGACTTATTTACTTCCTTACATATAAATGAAGTTGATCTTGAAGTGCGTGATACTAAAAGAGGAGAGGAAGAGCTTACACCGGAAATTCCAAATGTAAGTGAAGAAGCTACCAAGGATATTGATGAAAATGGGATTGTAAGGATTGGAGCTAAAATAAAGGAGGGTGATATTATTATTGGTAAAGTAACACCAAAAGGAGAAACGGACCCAACGCCTGAAGAAAAATTATTGAGAGCAATTTTTGGCGAAAAAGCAGGAGATGTTAAAGATGCTTCCAAAAGGGCAACTCCGGGAATACGAGGTGTTGTGATTAATACCAAATTGTTTGAAAAGCATGTTCGACGATCCCGTGCTGATGATCGGAAAAAGATATTAGGTTATCAGAAAAAAGCTAGAGAAGAAAAGAATTCATTATTAAAAAATAGAGATTTAAAATTAATAGAATTAATGAAATCCCAGATATCAGCAGGTATTAAAGACCGTTCTAGTGGACGTACATTGATCAAAAAAGGTACTAAGTTGACTGTGAAACGTGCTAAGTCACATGATCTTGAAAGATTTTCTCAGGAATTACCTTGGGTAGAAAATGAAGAGATCTGGGATAAAATCCGTACCATTTGGAGATCATTTAGAAAGGAATGGCAGAGGATAGAATCACAATTAGAGAGGGATGTATTTACTCTAAAAATTGGAGATGAGTTACAACCGGGCATATTACGATTAGCAAAAGTATTTATTGCAAACAAAAGAAAAATTCTTGTCGGTGATAAACTGGCAGGTAGACATGGGAATAAGGGTGTTATTGCTGCTATTGTTCCTGAAGAAGATATGCCGTTTATGGAAGATGGAACTCCTATAGATATTATCCTTAATCCTTTGGGAGTTCCGTCCAGAATGAATTTGGGTCAATTATATGAAACTATGCTGGGATGGGCAGCGGATGTGATGAACGTAAGATATGAAACTCCTGTTTTTAACGGTGCCGATCCTGACGAAGTCCAAAAAGAATTAAAAAAGGCGAAATTACCCTCTACTGGAAAAGCAACCCTCATAAATGGGCGAACAGGACAGACATTTGATAGTCAAATCATGATAGGGAACATATATATGATGAAACTAAGTCATATGGTTGAGGATAAAATGCATGCCCGTTCCACAGGTCCATATTCGCTGATTACCCAACAACCATTAGGTGGTAAAGCACAATTTGGAGGTCAAAGGTTCGGAGAAATGGAAGTGTGGGCTCTTGA
>CAZOUJ010000176.1:0-1621 GCA_964582955.1 uncultured bacterium | reverse complement strand
GGTATGCCCAATATTGGTACCCCAGAATCGTTCCATGTGCTCATAAAAGAATTGCAGGGACTGGGTTTAGTAATTGAATTAGATTAAGGGAGAATTAAGTTTGACTTACATTCAATCAAGTAAAATAGATACTACAAAAAATTATAAATCGGTAACTATCAGTTTAGCGTCACCGGAATCAGTGTTGCAACGATCCTACGGTGAGGTATTAAAACCAGAAACGATTAATTATCGTTCGTATAAGCCTGAGAAAGACGGATTATTTTGTGAAAAAATCTTTGGTCCTATAAAGGATTATGAATGTCACTGTGGCAAGTATAAAGGAATTCGTTATAGAGGAATTATTTGTGACAGGTGTGGTGTAGAGGTAACACGGAAAAAAGTTCGTCGTGACAGGACAGGACATATTACATTGGCAGTACCGGTTATTCATATTTGGTTTTTGAAGTCAATCCCTAGCAAATTGAGTTACTTAACAGGGTTAAGTACTCGAGATTTAGAAAAGGTAATTTATTATGAGATTTTTATGGTGATTGATCCTGGAAAAAGTGATCGGGCATTCATGGAATTAATTACTGAAGAAGAGTTTAATGAGTTAGATAACCAGTTTGGATATTATGCAGTTTCAGATGAAGAACGGGACAATGATGATTATTTTCAGGCATTAATGGGTGGTGAAGCGATTAAAGAAGTTTTAAACAGGTTAAATTATTTTAAAGTGAAAGGGGACCTTGAAGAAGTAGTTAGTTCTACAAAATCGGTGCAAAAGAAAAAGGATGCACTCAAGCGACTGAAGGTAGTTAATGAGTTTGTGAATGATGGAACCAAAAAGAAAATCAACCGTCCTGAATGGATGGTAGTTGCAATTCTACCAGTTATACCCCCGGAATTAAGGCCATTGGTACCTTTGGAAGGGGGTCGATTTGCAGCTAGTGATCTAAATGATTTGTACCGAAGGATTATCATTAGAAATAATCGGCTGAAACAATTAATGGAAATCAAAGCACCCGATGTTATCCTGCGTAATGAAAAACGAATGCTTCAGGAATCAGTGGATGCACTTTTTGATAATAGCCGAAGAAAAACAGCTATAAGAAGCGGGACAAGAAGACCATTAAAATCTTTATCGGATATGTTGAAGGGAAAACAGGGGCGTTTTCGTCAGAATTTATTGGGTAAACGAGTAGATTATTCCGGACGATCTGTTATTGTTGTAGGCCCTGAATTGAACTTACATGAATGCGGACTTCCAAAAGACATGGCGCTTGAATTATTTAAGCCTCACATGATTCGTGCCTTGATTGAACAAGGGCATGCCACCACTCCCCGCGGTGCTAAATTGATGATTGAAAACAAGGATTCAGCAATTTATAACGTATTGGAAACTGTTGTGAAGGACCATCCTGTATTACTAAATCGCGCACCGACATTACACCGATTGGGCATTCAAGGATTTCAACCCGTATTGATTGATGGGAAAGCGATAAGAATACATCCGTTGGTATGTTCTGCATTTAATGCAGATTTTGACGGGGATCAAATGGCTGTACACGTTCCTTTATCAATTCAAGCACAGGTGGAAGCCAGAATCCTGATGCTTTCCAGTCATAATATTTTACAT
>CAZOUJ010000175.1:0-3742 GCA_964582955.1 uncultured bacterium | reverse complement strand
TAAGAAAGTTAATGGATAAGGTAGGATTCCAGCAGAAATAATAAATACTTAAAATCCTAAATTAATAGTTACAAACTTATTTGCTATTAGATTACAAGTAATCAGGGATGCTATAAAAATGCCTGCCAATATAATATAAAATCGATCTTTGAAATTCATTATTTTTCAGGACCGTAATAATCTGTTTTAATTGTAGGAGTTTCAATTAAACGAATGCGATGTAATTTGGCTCCCTCTAGTATTGGTGAGATATGCTCCCAAATAAAAACGACAAGGTTTTCAGAAGATGGTTGTTTTCCTATAAACCATGGAATATCTTTTTCAATTTGGGAATGATCAAGTACATCTATTATGTTCCGCTGCACTATTTTTTTTAAATGACCTAAATCTACAATAAATCCTGTTTCCGGATTTACTTCCCCTTTTACCGTAACTTCAAGGAAGTAATTATGACCGTGAACTTTGGCATCTTCCTTAAAGATTTTAATATTTTTCTCTTTGGTCCAATCTGGATGTCCATACTGGTGAGCAGCACAAAAGTTGAACGTTTTAGTTAGAAATTGCATACTTAATACTTGTATAATACAAATAAAATAATCGAAGAAATATACATCATAAAATATAGTCTACAAATGTGTATTTATTTAAACAGCTTTCGAGGGACATAGGGTCTCCAAAATACAATCATTGCATTTTGGTCTTCGGGCAATACAAACTCCTCTTCCGTGATCAATAATCATATGAGTGAGTTTCACCCAGTCGTCCTTGTTAAAAATACGCATCAAATCAAATTCAATTTTCTTTGCCTCTTTTCCCTTTACAAGACCCAACAGGTTCATTATCCGAATCATGTGAGTATCAATGACCATGGAGGGGATACCATAAATTTCTCCCAAAATACAATTTGCAGTTTTTCGTCCAACACCGGGGAGTCGAATCAGGTCTTCCATTGAATGTGGCACTTTTCCATTGAACTCTCCCAAAATCATTAAACTGGATCCTTGTATACTTTTTGCCTTTTGATTGTGATAACCACAAGAATGAATATCCGTGGATAAGTCGGTTATATCACAAAAAGCAAAATCTTCTATATCTACATACTTTTTAAATAGTTTTCCTGTAACCATGTTAACCCTGTGATCGGTACATTGAGCTGATAAAATTGTAGCTACTAATAATTCATAAGCATTTTTATAATTAAGAGAACATTTTGATTCAGGATATGTCTGGTATAATAATTTCGTTATTTTCTTTACACGTTTTAGTTTTTCGTTATTGGATTCCCGCATCAATTATTTATAAATGTTTTAATATTTTTTATAAAGGATGATTTTGGCAATATCATACTACATCCTGCTTTTTTAAAAATAGTATGTTGATCTTTTAGGACTTGTTTCATAAATCCAATTATCCGTGTACTTTTGTTTTCATTGGCAAGTTGCCGAATAAAGTGTTCATTGCCATTATCTATATCATCCAAATCCACAATTAGCAGATGGGTTTCATCCATTATATCTGAAGGAGTATCACAAAAATCAAAACTTAATTCAAGTTCACTTAGTTTTTCTGAGATTTTAATTCCGAATTCAAAATCCCTGATAAATAAACCGATATTCATCTCAAATCAAGTCCGGAATTAAATTATTATTAAAATCATCTGTTTTCTTAATATTTTCATATTCCTTTTGTACTTTTCTTATACTATATTTTAGTCCATTTACATCAATACCCCTGTGCACTCTTTCAAAATCTTTGAATTTTCCAAGGCATTTTTTCAACAAGCTTTTTGCACCATTCAAATTACCATTTTCTAAATGGACAAAACTGACAGATAGTTGTATTAAGCCCTGAATAAAATCTCGATCTTCCAAATAATAATCTGACCATAAATTTTCCCAAAATTCATGAGCGTCAAAGTAATTTCCCTCGTGGTAGGCCTCCAAACCTTTTAAAAATAGTTCCTCTTTTTTTTGAACTTCAATCACTGATAATCACTGAATTTTTCATACAATAATGTTTTCCATCAAAATGAACAGTTGCCGCTTGATAATTCGGATCATGTTCAAAAAATATGATCCATTCTTCATTTACGATCTTCGGTAAAATTTCACTTTTTTCACGAACGGTTTGAACCGGATGAATATCATAAGCCATCACCCAGGGAAGTGGGATATGAGCTGCCATAGGGATGAGGTCAGCCATATAAATCAATTTATTAACTGTATCTCCAATTATGGGATGCATCATGCCAGTGGTATGCCCATATGTCAATAATTGATCTATCCCAGGCAAAAATGATTCCTTGCCATCGACAAATTTAATCATGTTATTTTCATATAACACATTCCAATCGTCCGACATGAAACTTCCAGCGTCCTTTTCACTGGGTGAATTTGCTAGTTCCCAGTTTTCACTTTGAATCCAGTAGGTTGCATTTGGGAAAACAGGTTCAAACTTGCCATCTACATATTTTGTATTTCCTCCCACATGGTCAAAATGCAGATGAGTGCAAAACACATCTGTAATATCTTCAGATATAAAATCATATTTAGCTAAAGATCTCTCCATATTCATATTGTTTAATTCAATACGATAAATATCCTTGAATTTCTCGTGCCATTTCGTACCGTTACCAGTGTCCACAATAATTTTATGTTCATCGCTGACTAATAAAAGAGAACGTGTTACCATTGAAATCCGATTATTTTGATCGGCTGGAGTTTTTTTCTCCCATAGTGGTTTAGGAATAATTCCAAACATAGCACCGCCATCCAAGGCAAATTCGCTGGTTTCTATACTGTAAAGTTGATATTGTCCTATTTTCAAAATTATTTTAAATATTTTTTAATCTTTGTTCAATTAATCTTAATGTTTTTTCAGGAACATCTTTACAAATCATTCTTAATGAATCCAGAAAGACTATTTTTCTTCCCTTTGTAAACACATTTTCAGTCCTATTTATTAAGGATTCTGCTATTTTTACGAAATAATTTCCTCCTGAATTTCGAAATGAAATCAATTCTTCCGAAGGTGAATGTTTTATTTTTTGGTTCTTTATTTTCCATTCTTTCGATGATATCCAATTACAAACTGAATTTTGAAAATGCCCGGTTCGAACATAATTCGAATGATATAATCTATAAGCTGAATTGAATTGGTTAGTAAGAGTTCTGCTTCTTTCTTTTAAAACGTTTTGAAAACAGTTTTCAATATCCATGGTTACATCCTGTCGAGGACGAGTGAAATTAACTGACTTTATTTGTCTCAATAAACATTGAATATATATCCAACTATCTTTTTTGGTAACTTTCCCGAATGCAAAAGCCCTTAAAAGATGATAGGAAAAAATACCATACCTGTTAAAGTCAAGTAAAGATATATTGACTAAACTTTCCAATATTGCCTGAGGGCTGTCAGATAAAAGGAATAATTTCGCTGCTTCTTTCTCCGCTTGTTTTGAATTACTTTGGAATATTGCATCTTCCAAATCCATTATAAAAACACTGGATGTCACACCTTTATTTCGAATATTTTTTAAAATGTTCTCATCATATTTCCTCATTGATTTTTCGTTAATATAGTTATTTCCGAAAATCATAAGAGTTCTACTAGGCTTGTCTCGAACATCACCTAAAATATTTTTAAGAGAATTAATCACGATGATAGGGTGATTCTCTGGATGTCCATAATGATATACCCTGGCTGCTTTCAGAAGTAGAGATTGATGAAATTCAACAATACC
>CAZOUJ010000174.1:0-3810 GCA_964582955.1 uncultured bacterium | reverse complement strand
ATGACCCTGTCTTTGTAGAAAAATTGAATTTTGTTGGTCCACCTTTACCACGCTTGGTATTAATGATAACAACACCATTGGATGCTTTTGCTCCATATATAGCTGCAGCACTAGCACCTTTTAGAACCTCGATGCTTTCAACATCATTAGGGTTAATATCACCAATACGATTCGTTGGTTGACCCTGAGGTCTTGAACTACCTGCTCCTGTGGCGGCTGTTACAACATCAATACCAGATTGATTCGCATCATTATTCACAATAACACCATCAATAACATATAAAGGTTGAGTGCTACCTGTTAACGTAGACTGACCACGCAGGTTTACATTGGTACCACCACCTGGAGCACCAGTATTCCTACGAATATTGACACCGGCAAATTGTCCGCTCAAGGCCTGGTCAAGTGTCTGTGTGGGGGCATTGACTAAATCATCACCACTCACCACTGCAACAGCATTGGCTGCGTTACGACGTTTAACTGTCGTTGCAAGACCAGTGACCACCACAGCATCTTGCTGTAAAACGTCTGCTTCCAAAGCAACTGAAAGAGATCCCATACCGGGACTCACTGTCTTTTCCTGAGTTTTATATCCAATGTATGCAATTACAAGGACATCACCTGAAGAAGCATCGATTGAGAAGTAACCATCACTATTAGTGGTGGTACCAACAAATGTTCCTTTCACAAAAACCTGAGCAGCTATCAAAGGCTCATCAGTATTTGCATCTGTTATATTTCCATTAACCTGTGATGGTTGGGCAATTAAAAACTGGCTGACCAATATACAGGTTATCAGAAAAAATAATTTTCTTTTTGTATTCATTAAGTTAAATACCTCCTCATATTTATGAAAAATGAAATTTTTTAATAAGGACTCCGCAATCCAACTTGTAACCTAAATAAGGTAGACAAAGTTATTGGTAGTCTTTTCTTTTAGGTGCCAAAGATACAAAAACGTGATTTATAGCACAATCATAAAATTTATATGGTTTTTTATCCGAAGGGAAAACAAATTAAAGAATATTTGAATGAATTATTACTTTAACGTCGTGAATAGAGTTTGGACAGCAACCTGAGAAGTTCAAGATACAACCAAATCAAAGTAACCAAAAGTCCGAATGCACCATACCATTCCATAAATTTTGGAGCACCCCGTTCTGACCCTTCTTCAATGAAATCAAAGTCAAGGACAAGGTTCATTGCTGCAATGCCTACCACAATAAGACTGAATATGATGCTCATATTGGAATTCCCATGTATGAGCGGGACACCTACTCCGAAAAGTCCTAAAATGAAACTGGCAAAATAAACAAAGACAACTCCTCCAGTTGCAGCAGCAATCCCCAATTTAAAATTCTCCGTTGGTTTTATAAGTCCGGAACGATAGGCTAGTAGCAAAGCTCCAAGTGTCCCAAAAGTAAGAAAAACTGCCTGGTTTACGATTCCCGGGTACATGGATTCAAATGTACGCGAAATACCACCCATTGCTAATCCTTCTAGTAATGCATAACCGGGAACAGTGTAAGGAGCAAAATGTTTTTTGAAAATGGTAATAAATGCAAGAATCAATCCACCAATGATACCTGTGAACATTAATCCTGTAGCCTTTGGATCACCCAATGGGAGATTCCATGTGTAAAGCGCTGTTATCATAAGAAGCAATAGAGACAGTGCAGTTTTATGCACCGTTCCCATGATTGTCATAGTTTCAGAGGTTGCGGAGGTTAACTGCTTAAAAGTGGATGCACTGAGAGCAGGGTTTCCGGAGCGAAGACTCAAATGCTGACTCATTTTAGTTTTTTCCCATGTTGATTTTTTCTTGTATTGATTCGCAGATTTTTTCCTTTGAAACTCTCACCTGTTCCATGGAATCACGATCTCTTAGAGTCACGGTCCCATTCTCCATTGTCTCATGGTCAACGGTAACACCGAATGGTGTTCCTGCTTCATCTTGCCTGCGGTACCGTTTTCCGATAGAGCCTCCTTGGTCAAAAAATGCGCTAAAATGTTTTCTCATATCTTCCACAATTTTTTCTGCACTTTCAGGGAGACCGTCTTTATTCACCAATGGAAAAACAGCACACGTTATGGGTGCGATTTTTGGGTTTAATTTCAGCAACACCCTTTTATCTTCACGTACTTCTTCTTCCGTGTAAGCATCCACGAGACAGGTGAGAAATGCACGGTCCACACCCGCTGAAGTTTCCACCACGGCAGGGATATAACGGCTGTTTATTTTTGGATCGAAGTAATTTAGTTTCTTCTTGCTGTGTTCAATATGCTGATCCAGATCATAGGTTCCTCTATCAGCGACACCCTCAAGCTCTGACCATCCAAAGGGGAATTTATATTCAATGTCATAACAAGCAGATGAATAATGTGCCAGTTCATCATCCCCATGAAGCCTAAGCCTAAGCTTATCTTTTTTAATCCCCAGTTGAACGAACCAATTCAGCCGCTCCTGACTCCAGTATTCCAGCCATTCCGAAGTATTATCCGGATGCACAAAAAATTCCATCTCCATTTGTTCAAATTCACGAGTTCTAAATAAGAAATTTCCTGTGGTGATTTCATTTCTGAATGCTTTTCCTATTTGGGCGATGCCGAATGGAATTTTTTGTCTTGCAGTTATTTGAACATTATTAAAATTGACAAATATCCCTTGGGCCGTTTCGGGACGTAAATAGGTAATGTTTGTATCATCCTCAATGGGACCAATTGAAGTTTTAAACATAAGATTAAATTGGCGGGATTCAGTCCAGTCTTTATTTCCGCATTTTACACAGGGGTTTTTGATATCTATATGATCAGCTCTGTACCGACTTTTGCATTGTTTACAATCGACCATTGGATCATTAAAATTGGATACGTGACCACTCGCTTCCCAAACCTTTGGATGCATCAAAATAGATGAATCCATTCCAACTACGTTGGGTCGGGCAGTGATGATATTCTGCCACCAGTCATCCTTGATTCGTTTTTTCATTTCTGTCCCCAACGGACCATAGTCCCAGGTAGATCCTAAGCCACCATAAATCTCAGAACTCTGGAAAATAAATCCTCTGCGTTTACACAGAGATACAATATTTTCTATTGATTTTAGATCCATATTTAAGTGAGTTTTTTTGTAATTACATTATCAAATAACATTTTAAGTGATATTGTAGATTCAGGAATTAAAGCCGGTGTTTTCATATAAACTGAAAAAATGTTATTTTTTCCGTTTTCTTCTTTTTCGTTTGGGCGCTACTCTCTTTTTGTTGATGAGTTCAACTGCATCCGCCAGAGTTAATGATTCCTGGGAAAGAGATTTGGGTAGAGAAGCATTGACTTTTCCATCTGTAATGTAGGGACCATAACGGCCGTCTTTCAAAACCAGTTCTTCACCAGTTTCAGGGTGGATTCCTAAAGTGGACAATACCGTGGATTTTTTATTCCGGGAAGCCAACGCTTCCACTGCTTCATCAAGGGTCACAGTTAGAGGAGTCGGTGGAGGTTTTAAGGGAGCTGTGAGTTTTCCACAGCGAATATATGGTCCATATCTTCCATAATCGGAAGTAACAGCATCTCCTGTTTCCGGATGTGTTCCAATGGTTTTGGGCAATCTGATTAATTGAATTGCAAATTCCAGGTCTACATTTTCAGGTTCCATTCCTCTAGGTAGAGACTTTCGTTTTTTTGTTTCAGAGGATTCTATATAGGGACCATATTGCCATTGTATTAGGTATAATAATTCAACAGATTCCGGTTCTTTTACCAATTCAAAATATAAAGCTTCAATGGTTGAAGTAAATATATACGGGAGTT
>CAZOUJ010000173.1:3558-3811 GCA_964582955.1 uncultured bacterium | reverse complement strand
GTGGTAGTCTTTGGTAATGATTGATCGACAGTAGATATTGTTGGTGTGGTAGAGTGAGTACGTTTGATATTTATGTTAGGTAATGTTTAACTAAACCCTACTAATATCACATTCAGTGGAGATATGAATCTTCATAAAGTTGATTTAATTTTTTCCAATATTCCCTCAGAATTCACGATAATTGGAAATTTTCCAAATCCATTTAATCCATCTACCACAATCAGATATGGATTACCACAAGAAGGAAAAATTG
>CAZOUJ010000173.1:0-3548 GCA_964582955.1 uncultured bacterium | reverse complement strand
TTACTATATCTGACCTCTTAGGAAAAGATGTCAAGTCCTTTATGGTATCCCATAAAACACCGGGATATCACTCTGTGGTGTGGAACGGGAAAGATAATCAAGATCGAGCTGTAAGCACAGGTGTATATCTTTACCGGATAGAAATGGGAAATTTTGTGCAGACCAAAAAGATGGTATTGTTGCGTTAGTTTTAAATGATACTGAATGGATGGATTATTTTTAGTATCCATAATTTGGTTTTTTAAAATAAGTTAATTTTTTCGTTGATTGTTATCTAAAATAAACTCATTTTCCATTCTGTTATTTTATCAGTTAACGATAATAAACTTGCTGCTTGGTTTAAATCTAAGTAGCGGTGTTTTAAGGAATATTTTGTAGGTAAACTTTGTCTAATTATCAAATGTTCCACACGAGTGTTTGCTTTAAAAATTGAATGATATTATTTTGCCTATTGATAGAGATTATACAAAATTGATGGATAGTCATAATCATTGCAATAAATCTGATGATTTATTATTTAAAATAAATAATTCATTTCTACAAGAAAAAGGTAAAGATGACTAAATCAATTTTGAAATACTTATATTATATTTTATTAACCGGGTTCATTTTTGCTCAGGACCCTCCCGATAGTTTTAATTATACTTCCACAAACCTGTCCGGTGTTTTTCAGGGTCAAGCAACAATTGATAGTTATCCTGCTGCTGATGGTGATTGGGTAGCAGCCTTTGATGAGGATGGCAACTGTGCGGGTGCATCGGAATTAATACTAGATGGTGGCACAGCATATATAAATCTATCAATATACGGTGATGATGGAACAACCCCGGATGCTGATGAGGGAATGGATTCAGGGGAAAACTTTTATTTAAAACTTTGGGACTCTTCTAATGATTTAATTTTTGATTATCCTGAAGGTTTTGACTGTTGGTATAATAACAATGGCGCTCCTATGACAGGGTGTGGAGGTTCTGAGAATGTTTATGATTTTCCCTCTATTGTTTTAGACGTAGATCCTAATTTCTCTTTTTCACTAGCTGCTTCAGGTAGTGGAAATACCTATGACCTTACCTTTGGTTTTTCTCCTGATGCTACGGATAATTACGATGATGGGATAGACTTTTATGCACCACCGGCCCCACCGCCACCAGCATTTGATGCTGCTCTGCTTTGGGACGGGGAACGTTACTATGCACAGATATTGAATGGTTCATATTCTGATCTCAATGAACATATTTATGATATCAGTTTAGCATATGATACCGATAATTTTATTACTATCGATTGGTATAACGAAGGATATTCAGATGCTATGTCCTCTGTTATTCTTCAGGATGCGTTTGGAGGAATATTTATTAATATCAACATGGCCGATGGCTCTGGAACAATCGATGCAGCTTTCGCCTCTATTGATATCTCTGACCCTTCCCATTTAGTTCTTTCTGTCTTTAATCCTGCTGTAACCACACTGAAATTAAAAGTAACTCCTAATGCCTATGATGCTGATCCCTTAGAAGATAACGCTCCAGTAGTGGGTGACATTCCAGATCAAACTGTGGATTCAGGTGAGGAGTTTTCTTCATTTGATCTGGATGATTACCTGACCGAACTGGATGGAGATGAAGTTGCGTGGACATACGAGATTGAAGGCCAGGAGCCTGAGCCGGGATTTTCAGCTAATATAAGTGTAGTGGGCGGAGGCAGTGATTATGGTTTATCATTTGGTTTTCACCCTGATGCGACTGATGGGTTTGATATGGGTATTGATCTTTATGCACCACCGGCTCCACCGCCACCAGCATTTGATGCAGCTTTGGGATGGGAAGGAGACCGATACTATGCACAAATTCTTGCATGGGATGGAGACTATTCTGAGCATGAGTATGATATTTTACTGGCATATGACACAGATAATTTAATTACAGTTTCCTGGGACAACACGGGCTGGAGCGATCTTATGAGTTCCTGTATTTTGCAGGATGCATTTGGTGGAGCAATGATCAATGTGGATATGTTATCTGAGACCTCCTTAACATTAGACAATCCTGCATTTACCACTGTAAAATTAAAAGTAACTCCACTTCCGGATGCAATGCAGACACGAGGGATTGTAGTAGATATTGATGATGAAAATGTTGTGATGGTTACGTATGATGAGGGTTGGATGGGAAGTGAGACAGTAACCTTTACTGCTACTGATCAAACGGATGATATGCTCAGTGATTCTGATGATGCAACGTTCAACGTTACAGAAGGATTAGAAGATAACGCTCCAATGGTGGGTGACATTCCAGATCAAACTGTGGATTCAGGTGAGGAGTTTTCTTCATTTGATCTGGATGATTACCTGACCGAACTGGATGGAGATGAAGTTGCGTGGACATACGAGATTGAAGGCCAGGAGCCTGAGCCGGGATTTTCAGCTAATATAAGTGTAGTGGGCGGAGGCAGTGATTATGGTTTATCATTTGGTTTTCACCCTGATGCGACTGATGGGTTTGATATGGGTATTGATCTTTATGCACCACCGGCTCCACCGCCACCAGCATTTGATGCAGCTTTGGGATGGGAAGGAGACCGATACTATGCACAAATTCTTGCATGGGATGGAGACTATTCTGAGCATGAGTATGATATTTTACTGGCATATGACACAGATAATTTAATTACAGTTTCCTGGGACAACACGGGCTGGAGCGATCTTATGAGTTCCTGTATTTTGCAGGATGCATTTGGTGGAGCAATGATCAATGTGGATATGTTATCTGAGACCTCCTTAACATTAGACAATCCTGCATTTACCACTGTAAAATTAAAAGTAACTCCACTTCCGGATGCAATGCAGACACGAGGGATTGTAGTAGATATTGATGATGAAAATGTTGTGATGGTTACGTATGATGAGGGTTGGATGGGAAGTGAGACAGTAACCTTTACTGCTACTGATCAAACGGATGATATGCTCAGTGATTCTGATGATGCTGTATTTACGATTGAAGCTTCCCCTCCGGGAGAACCTGATTTTGCTGTTACCATGAATGTATCTGGAGAGGGTGTTGCTTATGATCTTACCTGGGGTATGTCACCGGATGCTACAGATGGGTATGATGATGGGATAGACACTTATGCACCACCAGCACCACCTCCGCCGGCTTTTGACGCAGCTCTGGGATGGATGGGGGACAGATATTTTACACAGATCATCGCAAGCAGTATGAACGCGGTGTCGATGGATGTGCTTTTGCAATATCCTGAGGATAATGTTATTACAATTACTTGGGACAACAGTAGTTGGGGAGAGTATTTTGAATCTGTTCAATTAGAGGATGCGTTCGGTGGTATGATGGTTTCTGTCGATATGTTGTCCTTAAACAGCCTGGAGCTGAACGATCCTGCTTTTAATACATTAGTCATTAATTTTACTCCCAGTGGAGGTACTGTTCCTTCTGACAATCCTTGGGAAGGGTTGGTAGCTCCGACGAACACTTCGGGTGTATTCCAGGGGCAGGCTTTGGTTAATGGTACTCCGGCATCTCCTGGGGACTGGG
>CAZOUJ010000172.1:0-3835 GCA_964582955.1 uncultured bacterium | reverse complement strand
TGTCATAAAAGTACTTGAGACTGTTGCCAGTCAACAGTGTGATGAAGGTAGAAGAAAGGTCTTTGTTCTGCCAATTGAAAAGTAAATCCGCATATTAACAGATAAAAAAGGTTCCTCCGTAATTGGTTAATAAAGTAAATTTGTCTTTCAATTTACTTGTATAAATAGATATATACCTAAAAATAATAGGACATTAGTCACATTTGCATAAATTAATTCAAAATATCCCAGTCTTAACAAAAACAAAATCATAGGTAATAAAACAAGAATCTAAGGAGAACAAAGTGAAAAAATACGAGTACATCTGGCTAGATGGCTACCAGCCGGAGCAATCACTAAGAAGTAAAATTAAAGTAACTACCGATGAAACAGCCCCCGTTTGGGCATTTGACGGGTCTTCTACACAGCAAGCAGAAGGCGGAAGCTCAGACTGTATTTTAAAGCCTAAAACTGAATATAAAGGGCCACTGTATTCAGATAAACTTGTCATGTGTGAAGTTCTTTCGCCCGATAAGACGCCACACTCCTCAAACACTAGACAAAAATGCGAAGGATTGGTTACTGATGAATGGTGGTTTGGATATGAACAAGAATATTTTTTTACAAATCCAGAAGATGGCACAATTCTCGGTTGGGAAGATGGAACCCCAAGGCCGCAGGGAGACTATTATTGTGGGGTTGGTGCTGGCAATGTTGTTGGAAGAGAAATCTCGGAAGAACACATGGATGTCTGCTTAGAGGCAGGCATTATGATTGCAGGAACCAACGCAGAGGTTGCTCTTGGTCAGTGGGAGTATCAGTGTTTCGGAAAAGGGCTAAAGTCTGGTGATGATCTCTGGATTAGTAGGTATCTGTTACACTTGGTCGCCGAAAGCTATGGCGTGGCTGTTAATTTCCACCCAAAGCCACAACAAGGTGACTGGAACGGATCTGGAATGCATACTAACTTTTCCAATGATAAGATGAGAAATAATGGCTCTAAGGAGTTGATGAACTCATATTGCGAGTCGCTTGGCAAGGTACACGAAAAGGGCATTGCAGAATACGGCTCGGATAACGACATGAGGCTAACAGGTCTTCACGAAACCCAGAGCATTGATCAATTTTCACATGCTGTAAGCGATCGTGGAGCAAGCATTAGGATCCCCATTTATACCGTAGACCACAACTGGAATGGCTATCTAGAAGATAGGAGGCCCGCTTCAAACGCAGACCCTTACAGGATAATGGCACATATCGTCGGGACACTTACAGATTGAACTGCTCAGAAAAAACCATGAAAAACATATTGCTGTGTACTATGCTCATTATGAAGAACGCCTTACAGAACTGCACGAAACCTGCCCTATAAAAGAGTTTCGATATGGTGTAAGTGATCGAGGAGTTTCTGGTCTTAATCAGATGGCTATAGTAAACGAAAGCAAGGGATATCTTGAAGATCGGCGTCCTGCTGCAATTATGGATTCGTATTTGGTCTATGTGACAGAGTTTGAAAGAACTTGTGGAAGATTACATTAAAGAAAGAATTAATTTAGAAGAACCAGCTTCAGGGTTTCCATATACTTTTCAGTTTTTAATTTACAAAAATATACACCGGAAGAAACTGGTTTACCTGATTCATTCATTCCATTCCATCTGATTGAATAATTTCCCGGTACGGAGTGGCTGAATCGTAATGTTTTCACCATTTTTCCCCTTAGATCAAAAACCTGGATAGTACTTGACGTAATCATATTAGGATTTTCACCAAGATTGAATTGAATTGTAATTGTTGAATTGAATGGATTTGGAAAAGCCCTCAAAAATGAGAATTGCTCCGAAGAAGAATCAAAAACTAAATTTATCTTTTTCAACTCCATGTTTCCATTAAACCTAATCTCATGGGAATAAGCAGTCTGGTTTTTGTAAACAAATTTGAGGGGTTGATTTAATAGCGCTCCATCAATACTTTTGGTTGTTGGATCATCTCCATAAATTGCGCCGGTTTGTAAAGATTCTTTCTCTAAAACAAAGAGTTCTCCTACTAATAATCCTGTGTCTGTCAATACATTCACTTTGGTTTTATCGTCACATTCGATTCCTGCACAGGAGATTGTACCGTTAATATACATGAATATATTTGTTTTGTTAATATCAGGATTTGAGTTCAATTGAATTGATTTTCCTGAAAATTGTGGATCAGAGGGATATTGAAAATTTTCCACGTTTTCAATTATTTTTACCCAAAATCCATAGCCATTCTCCAGGCTTCCAAGAGTATTTAGGATTCCGTCAGGTTCAAAAAATGTGGCACCTTCATCTCCAAATGCAGTGACATAAATTAAATTTTCATCGTTAATTAATTGAGTAAATGCATTTTCGGGAGCCATAGGTCCTTGGAGCCAGTAACCAATTAAATTCCAACCGGCTCGCAGGTTAATAGTGAAATCATAAGGAATAGGAACGCCTGTATGAATAACATCATCCGAGTTAATGACTTTTATCCAGTAACCAGATCCAGTATCAATGGAGTTTAGTGTATTCAAAAAGGGAAGGCTCAGTGGATCAAAATAATAAGAAATACTGTCATATCCTGTTATAAAGACAAGGTTATTATCATTAATTATATCTGAAAAAACTGTTTCCGGATGCATATTTTCCATCATGATGTCAAAGGAAATAAGATTCCAATTTGGATTTAAGTTGATTATATCAGTGCTACCTAAATCGAACACGGTTAAAATGAGTGAATCAGAAACAGCAACATTGCTTGAATCGGTAACGGTAAGAGTAATGATGAAGTCAATGTCTGTGTTTACTTCAGGGGATATTAATTCAGTTAAAGGATCATCAGGGTCAATAAAGTGAACTAAACTGACACTAGTCCATTGAAAACTGACATTTCCCTCTATATCCGCACCGGTTCCATTTTCATTCACTTGTAAATCATCTCCGGCATCTGCAAATGGTATATCGTTCACAGGATTAATAACAATTGATACAATTCCTTCATTTGAGTAAAGTTCTCCATCAAATGCAATATAAGTGAATGTATCTGTTCCATTGTAATTTTCAAGAGGAATATAAAGATTAGTTTCCGGGTTGAATGTTCCAAATTCAGGTAATGTGATTATAGAGATCGTTAACTCATCACTGTCTGCATCAATCCCATTCAGCGAAATGATTGTTGAATTGTCTTCAAAAATTTCCACATCAATATTTGTAACCACAGGTGAATCATTCACAGGAAAAACAGTGAAAGGTACAAATAAACTGTCAGCACCACCGTGGCTGTCTGTCGCAATAAATTGAATGTTTTCAGTACCATGCCAATCCGGTACAGAAATATTAATATTCAAAACGTTATTTCATTTCCGGAAAAAGACCATGTAATTTGTACAGGATCATCGTCAGGATCTGATACAATTTGTGTCAAATTTATGGTATTGAAATTTGTATCTTCCATTGTTTCCTGAGGAGTTAAAGTGATCTGAGGATTCGTACTTAGGTTTACGCCAGATATGGTTTCTATATATAGAAGACCTGAAGAATTCCACTCCGGATTATTTGAATAATCGAAGGTAAGGGGTCCCAAGAGACTGTCCCCTGTTTCATCATGGTAAAAAAAGAAAAGAGTATCCCCATCAAAAAACCCATCTTGGATTGAGGAAGTCGTGTCATTCGCCCAGGCAAACAATTGCTGATCCGATTCACCGGAATATATTCCGGCTCCTACATTAAGATCATAGCCAAATATACCAATTTCTGTTCCGGGAATTAATGGAAGGTTTCTTAATGAGATTCCTTCCAATTGAATTAATTGATATTGAGATGTTTCGGTAAAGTCAAATTCCTG
>CAZOUJ010000171.1:0-3857 GCA_964582955.1 uncultured bacterium | reverse complement strand
GTTTATGGGCAGAAGCACGCATGGGAGATTAACTCTGCTAAAAAGTTGGTTAAATTTTATGGACTGAAAAATCACAAAATCGTCAACCTGGATTTATCTGCATTTGGAGGGTCAGCGCTCACGGACGAGTTGGAGGTACCAAAGAATCGCAGTGTCAATGATATGGAGAATGACATTCCCATAACCTATGTACCGGCACGGAACACCGTTTTTCTCTCTATTGCCCTTGCATTTGCAGAGGCAAGGGATGTCTCCTCAATTTTTCTGGGTGTGAATGCTATTGACTACAGTGGGTATCCGGACTGTCGCCCGGAGTTCATCAAAGCATTTGAGTCTATGGCAAACTTAGGGACAAAAATGGGTATTGAAGGAACCAAGATCAACATTCACACTCCCCTGATCCATATGAAAAAGCATGAAATTATTAAAACAGGTTTGGCTCTTGGTGTGGACTATTCTCTTACTCATTCCTGTTATGACACTGGTGACGATGGAATATCCTGCGGTACATGTGATGCGTGTACACTTCGATTAAAAGGATTTCATGACGCAGGACTACATGATCTAATAATTTATCAAAATGAGCTATAAGGTCAAAGAAACGTATTTGACCGTTCAAGGTGAAGGTTTCCATACCGGAAGAGTTGCTGTTTTTTGCCGTTTTACAGGATGTAATTTATGGACTGGTCATGAAGAAGATCGAGAAAATGCAATTTGCAATTTTTGTGATACGGATTTTGTGGGAACCGATGGTCCTGGAGGAGGTGTGTTTTCTGATGCAGAAAAGTTGACAGCACACTTGCTATCATATTGGGATTCAAATGAACTTCCCTTTATGGTATTCACCGGGGGAGAACCTCTTTTGCAAATGGACGACGCTCTGATTGGAGAACTCAAGAACAATAATGTAGAGGTAGCTGTAGAAACAAATGGAACAATTATTCCGCCTGTAGGTATTGACTGGGTATGTGTCAGCCCAAAAGGGGGGACAGAAATAGTTGTAACATCTGGAGAAGAATTAAAAGTAGTTTACCCTCAGAACAATTTAAATTTAGATGATATGTTGATGCTGGATTTCACTTATTTCAGTTTACAGCCCATGGATGGAAAAGACACAAACATTAACATTAAGAAAACATTGGAATATTGTAAAAATAATCCAAAATGGAATTTGAGCTTACAGTCCCATAAATTGATTAATATTCCCTAAGAGAAACAATGGAGATTTATAAGAAATTTTCATTTGATTCAGCACATTATTTGCCAAATCTTCCCGATGGTCATAAGTGCAAACGTATGCATGGGCATACATTTTATGTCACAATTTTTGTAAAAGGTTCTGTTGAACCAAAGATTGGTTGGATAAAGGATTTTTTTGAAATAAAGCAAATATTTCAACCCATCCTTGATCTATTAGATCACAGGTTATTGAATGAAATTGACGGTCTGGAAAATCCAACCAGTGAGCATTTGGTAAAATGGATTTGGGTCAGGTTAAAAAAAGTGTTACCGGAACTGTCAAAAATTGAAGTTTCAGAAACTTGCACAACTGGTTGTTTATATGAAGGAGAATGAATAGAATTACTTTAAACAGTATTATCATGGGAATATCAATTAGCAAAGTTACAAAAGAAGAATTAACAAAAATGGGAGTATTCAAATGGCCTATATGGACATGCGAGATCTCAGAATTTCCATGGACATATTCCGAAAAAGAATCTTGCTATATTCTTGATGGTGAAATTGAAGTAAAAACTGAGGAAGGAATTGTCAACATCAGACCCGGAGATTTTGTAATATTCCCAAAGGGACTCACCTGTAAATGGACAGTGGCAAAACCCGTTCGGAAACATTATTATTTCGGTTGAGCCAGTTCGATAATATTATTGGTTGGCAACTCCGAATTTTATTGGCAGTTCTGTTATTTATTGGATCTGTATTTTTTGTTATTAAAGGATTTTCCCTGAAATCTACAGATCAGTTATTCAATCAATACTGGACCTTGGCATTGCTAATGCTTTGGGGTTGTGTATCACAAATATCCTCAGCGATACAACAGTACTCTGGATCTGGAAATAAACCTTAATAATTCAATAATCTTATTGGGCAAACTTAATTATTTTTAAAATTCCTTAAATGAACGATTCTGAATTAAGAAAATATTTGCAGGATATAAGCCATCTTTTTTTTCCAAAAAAAATTGGAAAGTCCCGTCAAAAATGGATTGTATCTGGACATCTCATTCAAGATATCTCTCTCGAGCATTTGGAACAGGAGTTAAAACAAAGTTCCGTTAATATAAAAGTGAAGAATGATCATGATGATGTTACTCTTTATATTGAAGAAAATAAAGTTGTCTTAACAATTCCAGAAATTCCGAGAATTAATGTCATATTATTTTTTGTCACCATTCTTACAACTCTGTTTGCAGGTGCAATGATGGAAGGAGCGGATGTTTATAATCATCCGCTGGAATTGTTCAAGGGTATTCCATTTTCGATAACATTAATGCTCATTTTAGGAACCCATGAATTAGGGCATTACTATTATGCTCAGAAACACGGTGTGGATGCCACTCTTCCATACTTCATACCTGCACCAACTGTGATCGGAACATTTGGCGCTTTCATCAAAATAAATTCTCCCATAAGAAAGAAAAGTGCCCTGCTACAGATTGGAGCTGCGGGTCCCCTCGCAGGGTTTATAGTTGCAGTTCCAGCATTAATTATTGGATTAACTCAATCCACAGTAATTACATTGGATGAAACGTTTGAAGGTATACGGTTAGGAGATTCATTGTTAATGATCGGGTTAACAGGAATAATATTTCCGGGATTGGGACCCCATCAGGATATTCTTCTTCATTCTGTTGCTTTTGCAGGTTGGATTGGTTTGCTTGTAACGATGTTGAACCTTCTACCTATCGGGCAACTTGATGGAGGCCATATCGCTTATGCTATGTTGGGAGAAAAATATGATAAAGTTGCAATAATTGCACTTCTATCCTTAATACCACTCAGTAATTTTACCTTGAATAGGTTGAGTTGGGGATTATTGATCCTTATCTTAATGCGTACAGTGAAACATCCTCCGGTTATGAATATTCATGAGCCCCTTTCATATAAGGATAAAAAAATTGGCTATATGTGTTTAGCGATTTTTATTTTATGTTTCATACCTGCTCCGTTTAGTTGAGGTTTCCCCGAAATATATTGGTACTATTTTTATTTATTTCCGTTTCCATAAATCAGGAAAGAATTGGGGAATGGGACTGTTATACTTCGACCTTGAATATTAATGACATTGCAATCTTTGGAGAAGATATTTATTGTGCCACTGAAGGCGGGATACTACAGTTCATCCTATATGAAAAGTCCTTTCACACATACACAAAGCTTCATGGTTTAAACTCGACCAATTTATCCGTCATTGAGACTGGAGAAGACCATCTCTTATGGATAGGTGGATATGAACCGGGATTTATCCAAAGATTTGATCCCACAAAAGAAATGGTCATTTTGGAATTCCCTTATGAATTCTCAGAAATATCCCATATTGTTTCAGGAGATTCTATCGCCTATGCAGTGTATAAAGATAATCAGGATTGGGGAATTGCAGAATATCGTTTTGAAAATGGAACATTCAATCATCGTGATCTGTATCCAGTGTTGCAATTAGCAGAAGATGGAATTAACGATATTGAAATAATGGACACCACAGTATTTATAGGAACACAATCAGGGCTATTTAGAGGAATCACAGGTGAAGATCCAAATTCGTGGAATTTGATTTCAGAAGGTGTAGTCGGGAATGTGACTGACATTGAAATTTCTGGTGATTCACTTTTGTTTATTTTC
>CAZOUJ010000170.1:0-3899 GCA_964582955.1 uncultured bacterium | reverse complement strand
GTATTAAGACAGCTATTGATTCTTCGAAATGTCTGGGACCATGAGGAATCAGTTGTAAAGCAAATTTACACAAAACAATTTATTAAAAAGAAATTACCCAAAGTTGAAAGTGAATTTATTGAATTAAGTGAATCATTTTCTGGTGAATCCGCTATGGAACAGGTATTAGGGATTGAATTTCAAAGCAAAATGGTAAACGATTATCTATGGACGGAGGATAGGATGTCGATGTCACACTCCGTTGAAGAGCGTGTACCGTTTTTGGATCGAGATTTGGTAGAATTTTCTTTTTCTATTCCTTCAACTCTCAAGATGAAAGATGGCAGGAAGAAATTTCTGTTACGCTCTGCAATGAAACCCTATTTACCGGCAGAGATTCTTGATAAAAAGAAATGGGGATTCACTGTAAATCCTTATCATCAGTTTCAAAAGGATTTGAAAGAAACTGTCGAACGAGTTCTTACTCAGGATTTTGTCGAACAACAGGGGATTTTCAACTACTCTTATATTCGATCCATCCTTGATTATAAACCCAGTCCAAAGTTGCGATGGCACTATAATTTTCTTTGGATTCTTACAGGATTAGCCATCTGGGAAAAAATGTTTATTCACACGAATGCATTTATGCAGAAGGAACATCCGTTGGAGGCGTATTATAGTTGAAGAAAGTTTTGGTCATAACCTACTATTGGCCGCCCAGCGGAGGTCCTGGAGTTCAGCGTATCTTGAAATTCTGCAAATATCTCCCTGAATTCGGTTGGGAACCAATTGTACTGACAGTTAAGAATGGCGATTATCCAAATTTGGACTATTCTTTGGAACAAGAGGTGGAAGATTTAAACATCCGGGTGATAAAGACAAAAACGTTTGAACTTTTTAATTTATATAAATTGATTGTTGGTAAAAAATCTCTACCATCTTTTGAGCTAAATCAATCAAAAAAAGGTTTTTTATCAATAATAAGTAGATGGTTAAGGATAAATTGTTTTATACCTGATGCTAGGAAAGGTTGGATTCCATATGGAGTTACAGCGGGCAGAGATTTGCTCACCAAAGAAAATATTAAACTTATATTTTCTTCAGGGCCTCCCCATTCATTACATTTTATTGCCAAAAAGCTAAAGGAGGAATCGAAAATTCCATGGGTGGCTGATTTCAGAGATCCTTGGACGGATCTTTTTTATTTGGAGGGATATAATCGTCTAAAATATTCTGAAGCAGCTGATTTAAGGAAAGAAATGCAGATTTTATCTAGTGCAGATATAATCACAACGGTGAGCCCCAGTATCCATATTTTATTGATGGGAAAAAACTTAAGGAATAATGTAGAAATAATTACCAATGGATATGATGAAAATGATTTTTTAGGGATTGAATCAAAAGATTACACAAAAAATAGTTTGGTCATTTCTTATGTTGGAAGTATGGCAAAATCCCAAATACCTAAATCTTTTTTCATGGCTATGTGTGAACTGAAAAAAAAGAACATCCCAATTAAAATACAATTTATTGGGAATGTGCATCCTGAAGCAGTCTTATTGATTGAGAAATTGGAAATAACAGATCAAATAAATTTCATTGGATATGTTTCACATAACGAGGCTATTAAATACATGAGTGCATCAAATTATTTACTACTGGTTGTGCCAAATACTAGCAATAATAAAGGAATTATAACTGGAAAAGTGTTTGAATATCTTCGATCTAAGTCTCCTGTCATTTGTATTGCACCCACCGATTCTGACGTAGCAAAAATTATTCATGAAACACAGGGTGGTTTTATTTTTAATTACGATGATTCCAAGGGAATAGTTGACCTTATACTGGATCCAAAGAATATATATTCAAAGAACATTTATAAATACGACCGAAAAGAACTTACAGGACAATTGTGCCAACTATTTTCAAATCTGGTGAACTAACGTATGTCTTTTAAGAAGAAGTTATTCATGTTAAAAAAAGTCACAGATGATTTTAAAAGAGGCTCTGATTTTTATAGGATATCTAATGAAATGAAATCTCCTGATTTGGGAGAATATTATTTAATCTTTGATGAGGATATTGTACGGTCAAAACTGGTCCAGTCTCTCATTGCTGATTATGATGTAAATGGGATTCCCCTTAACCGTCCTTACATTGATGTTCCATCCTCAGAATTAATTTATTATCCGATTACGATTGGCCAAGTGGGTTTATCTGTATTTCATACCTATCTAAGGACAAAATCAGAGTCGGACCTAAAACGGTTTTTTAAATTCGCGGATTGGTTTGTTAATAATGGTGAGGAGAAAAATAAATTAGGCATGCGCTGGTTGACGCATGTCCCCTTACCAGCATATCAAAATCCAGGACCGTGGCAATCTGCATTTTCTCAGTCCCGTGCTGTCTCGATCCTTTTGAGAGCTTTTCAAATCACTAAAAAATCTATTTATCTTGAGACTGCTCAAAAAGCACTTGTTTCTTATGAAATTCCAGTATCAAAAGGTGGAGTCATGTCTCTAACCAAATGGGGACCATTTTTTGAAGAATATCCGTCAAGTGTCCCCGTTCTGGTTTTAAATGGACATATATTCTCTATCTTTGGGTTGTTTGATTTTCATCGTGTTTTTCCAGAGGATGAACGTTGCACTCAACTTATAAACAATGGGCTTAATACGTTATTTGCTTCCCTCCCATCATTTGATTTAGGCTATTGGTCCAGGTATAATTATTGTAACGCAGACTTTTATCCGGACATCGACCCTGCCACAATCAGCTATCATCGTTTACATATTATTTTATTAAAAGCAGTAAATAAATTTAGAGAGGATGCTGTTTTATCAGAATATATTGAAAAGTGGAAAGATTATATTGGGTTCAATAATTTTATTAAGGCGATGTTTTTTAAATATAAAGCATTGAAAAAATTGAACAGGATCTAGTGGTTCCTATAATGGATCAAAACAAAATCACTGTTCAAATAGATGAACAATATTCCAGTTTAAGTTCAAAAATAAACTGGGTCATTGATACATTTAATGATATTTTCACATTGAACAAACCGATTCAACTTGGTTATGGGATGAATAATGAATCAGTCCTTACAGTTGTTCCCGGTGAGGTGGGTTCCTTTTTTTCTGACAAACAAGAAATTCCCGACTATTGCTTCATTGTTTGGGAAGAGAAAAACATTCCAATACTATTTTCTGAATCAAAATTTCAGCAAATAATTAGAGTATCGGAACAGAGTCACACTATAATCCAGGGAGATGTGATTATGAGTACATTTTATTTTTTGTCTTGTTGGCAGGAAAATGTCAGCGATGCAACTGATGAAATGGGTAGATTCCCTTTTAAGGAAAGTTTTTTATCTAAATTAGGTCTAATCAGCACTCCGATTGTCAATTATTACTTTGATATTTTAGTAAAAGCAATTGAATCAGTCCCGGGTATGAATGTATCTATGAACCCAAAGCATTCACATGGAATAAAAATTGGAATAACTCATGATATTGATAATTGCAGATCCGGTTCTTTTCAAGATGGATACCGTCAAATTAAAAATGGGGAATGGTGGTCTGGGATTAAAAAATGGTTTAAACGAATTTACCAGAAGGATATATGGTTTAATTTTGACCAACTTATAGAAATCGAAAATGATTTGTCTGTTCCTTCAACCTATTATTTTATTACAGAAAAAAAAAGGAAAAACGGGTATCCCAATGCAGATTATGATTTCACATCAAGGCAAATACAACAAGTTGTCCAGAAAATTAATGATGTGGGAAATGAAGTCGGTATTCATGGTAGTATAGGAAAGGGTTATGATGAGGAGAAACTATCCAGTGAATTGAGTAAGTTTCCTAATAAAGTACAGGGGGGGCGATTTCATTATCTTATGATGAGTAATCAAGATTCTT
>CAZOUJ010000169.1:0-3916 GCA_964582955.1 uncultured bacterium | reverse complement strand
AAGAAGAAGCACTTGAACTAAAAGCTAAAATTGATGCAGGAGATGATTTTGCTGAACTGGCAAACATATATACTGATGATCCAAGCAATCAGGTTAATCCTGATTCAGGTAAAGGAGGTGACCTCGGATTTTTTGGTAAAGGCCAAATGGTCCCGGCATTCGAGGAAGCAGCATTTAGCGCTAAATCTAATGAAGTTGTAGGTCCAGTTCTGTCTGCGTTTGGTTATCATATTATTAAAGTATTTGAGAAAAATAATGAAGGTGATCAGGAACAAGTTCATGCCGCTCATATTTTATTAAAAATCGCTGCCAGCCCAGCTACATTGGATGATATAAGGCGAAAGGCTATTTTGTTCAGTTATGATGCCCAGGATTATGGTTTTGCTACTGCAGTAGATACCCACCAAGTTGAAATACAATCTGCAGAAAATCTGGCTATAGATGGAAATTTTGTTTCTGGATTAGGATTTTTCCGAAGTGCAATTCGTTTCGCCTTTAACAGTAAAATTGAAGAAGTATCAGACCCTTTAGAAAATGATAAACACTATATTGTTGCTACTCTTGATTCGATTTCTTCTCCAGGCGTAAAGTCATTTGAGGATGTTAAAACTCGTATCACCAGGGATCTTACAAATGAAATCACTAGAGAAAAGTCTAAGGTTCTAACTCAAACCCTGATGAATAATATCAATAACGGTATGACTATGGATGATTTAGTAGAGCAAAACAAAAATCTAGAGAGGGTTAAGAGTGATTCTAAAACATTGAACCGTAGTTTTGAATCTGTGGGAAAAAGTAATCAAATTGTCGGCGCTTTATTGGACGCACTACCAGGAGATATTCTTGGCCCCATACAAACCTCCAGAGGTCATGCAATTGTGCATGTAATGGAAATTGCTGAACTAGATACCAACCAATTCAAAATCCAGAAAGATGGTATTCGAGCAAGCATAGTGAATCAAAAACAAAATCGTGTTTTTAATGAATGGCTGGAACACCAAAGATCTGAGGCGGAAATAATAGATAATCGAAATTTTCATTTTTAACAATTTCATAGCAGAAAAATCATCCCTGATTTTTTAAAATGGAAAATATTACTTCTTCTATAGGAACCTAAATAGTATATGGAATTGTAACCCTTCAAAATTCTCATAATAAAATAATTATTTTGGAAACTTATTATGAATTCTTCTTTTCCTATGGATACAATGAATAAGACAAATAATAATATAAAAATAGTAGAGGTTGGCCCACGGGATGGACTTCAGAATATCAATGTTCCACTTCCTACACAAGTAAAAATTGAATATATAAATAAATTGAGTGAGGCTCAATTTCCTGAAATTGAAATTACCGGGTTTGTTCATCCCGAATGGGTACCACAACTTTCAGATTCTTCAGAAGTCTCAGAAAATATTAGACGTAATAAATCAACAACTTACACAGCTCTAGTTCCCAATTTGAAAGGAGCAATGAGGGCAGAAGATCATGGGCTAAACTCTATATCTGTTCTAACTGCTGCTAGCGAAGAGTTTAGTCTTAATAATGTAAATTGTTCTATCAATAAAAGTATTGATAGAATTTCTGAAATAGTTGATTATGCTCAAGAATCCGATATGAAAATCAGAACTTATATTTCAACGTGCTGGGATTGCCCCTACACAGGATCTATCAGACCCAAAATGGTAAAATCAGTAATAGATCAATTATATCAATTTGACTTAATTCGGGAATTCGTTCTCAGTGATACAACTGGCAAAGCTACAGTGAAAAACATACAATATTTAATTGATATATTATTCACAGAATTTGATCCATCCGATTTTGCACTTCATTTTCATGATACGTTTGGACAAGCGGAAGAGAACCTTAAGTGTGGACTAGATAATGGAATTACAACTTTTGATGCTTCAACTGGCGTGATTGGAGGCTGTCCATTTTCTCCAGGTGCAAAAGGTAATATTGCAACACATAAAGCTGTGTCAATCATCAGTGATTCTGGTTTTTCGACTGGAATAAATAAAGCGAAACTAGATGATGCAGGAAAATTCATAAATTCAGCATTGACTAAAATTCAAATATTATGAAAAGTATAGAATCAAAAATTGATATTAATTCTCAAGAATTTTCTGAGAATTACAAAAAAAATAAAAAACTCAATCATCATCTTCGGCAAACTATTAATGAAATTGAAAAAATGGGTACACCTGACTCTGTTAATAGACACGTACAAAGAGGAAAATTAACCGTTAGAGATCGTATCAATATTCTTTTAGACAAAGACTCCTTTTTCTTAGAACTTTCTCCCTTAGCTGCTCACGAAATTTATGATTCTCCACTACCTGCTGCGGGATTGGTATCAGGTATTGGGAAAATTCACGGAAACCGATGTATGATCGTTGCAAACGATGCTACTGTTAAGGGTGGTACATATTTCCCTATTACTGTAAAAAAACACTTACGATCTCAAGAAATTGCACTTGAAAATAATCTTCCTTGCGTTTATTTAGTTGACAGTGGGGGTGCATATTTACCTAAACAGGATGAAGTATTTCCTGATAAAAATCACTTTGGACGTATTTTCTATAACCAGGCACGAATGTCTGCAAAAAATATCCCGCAAATTTCAGTTGTTATGGGTAATTGTACTGCAGGAGGGGCTTACGTTCCAGCTATGTCTGATGAATCTATAATTGTTAATAAAACTGGAACAATTTTTCTTGGAGGACCTCCAATGGTAAACGCTGCCATCGGTGAAATTTCATCATCGGAAGAATTGGGAGGTGCTGACCTGCACACTAGGAAAAGCGGTGTAGCTGATCATTTTGCTAATGATGATAAACATGCCCTAAAGATTTGCAGGGATATTTTTGAGAATGTAAATCATCCACATAAAACATTTCCAGAAAATTATGAATCTCCAAAATATGATGCAGAAGAATTATATGGTATTTTAAATTGTAATCGTCAACACACTTTAGATGTTCACGAAATTATCGCAAGAATAGTCGATGGTTCAAAATTTCATGAATTTAAAGCTAAATATGGGAAAACATTAGTAACAGGATTTTCAAAAATACATGGGATTTCTATCGGTATAGTTGCTAATAATGGTGTTCTGTACAGTGAGTCAGCTTTGAAAGGAGCCCATTTTATTCAATTATGCTGTCAAAGAAAAATACCAATAATATTTTTGCAGAATATTACTGGATTTATGGTAGGTAAAAAAGCCGAAGAAGGCGGAATAGCAAAAGATGGAGCAAAAATGGTTCAAGCTGTTGCAACTGCGAATGTACCAAAATTAACAATAATTATTGGAGGAAGTTTTGGAGCAGGTAATTATGCAATGTCCGGTCGAGCTTATCAACCACGTTTATTATGGATGTGGCCTAATGCAAGAATTTCTGTTATGGGGGGGAATCAGGCAGCAGATGTATTGGTTACTATCAAAAAAGAACAATTTGCATCAAAAGGAAAAGTTCTGACAGAAAATGAAGAAAAGGAAATTCGAAATCCAATACTAGAAAAATACGAAACAGAAGGACATCCATATTATGCAAGTTCACGAATTTGGGATGATGGTGTGATTGAGCCTATTCGTACGAGAAAGTATCTTGCTGAAGGATTGAAGACGGTATTACAGAAACCAGTTCAAGATATAATATCACCTGTTTTTCGAATGTAAAAACCACCCCGTTTGAGGTGGTTTTTACATTCTATTTTTATTGATTACTAAACTTAGTATAATTAAAACAAACCGTGGACAAACATAAATTTTTTCAACTCTTTGTTTTCAGGTTGTAACGCTAAAGCTTCAACCCAAGCATTCTTCGCTTTTTCATCTTCCCCCATAACAAAATAAATTGATCCCAAGCGCACGTGGCTATTGGGATATTTCGGGGCAAGGGAGATTGCT
>CAZOUJ010000168.1:0-4022 GCA_964582955.1 uncultured bacterium | reverse complement strand
CGGATGTTTTAACGTTATAATTCCCCACCGCTCCGGTAAAATCAGCGGGTGCTCCATCAGGGTATGGCATTACAGTAATTGTTTTTATTTCAGATTGTATGACTTTTCGAACTGCCTGCCTGGAAGAAAATGAATCAAAAACGTCAAAAAATGGATCACGCCTTTTTGATTTTTTTTTATCCACATAGACTTTGGAATTAATTGTATAGGGTGGTAGGGGAATATTTCCTGTTTTTGTTGGAAACAAAGCAACGGTATACAATTTTGCTTTTTTATAACGAACTCCATTCAAAGATACCTCTCGCATATTGATCTGTCTGGGAGAATACAAACTTTCCATCCAAAAACCGACAAAATCAGGTAAATCAACACTTTCTATGGATAAATCTGCTCGGGTGAATAATTGATAGGTAACAGTGATTTGTTCTCCTAAATATGCTGTGTTCTTATCCAGTTCCACTCGAATAAAAGGAGATTGTGAATCCCCTGATTTAGAACTAACAGGGTTTTTTGATACATGTAATTTTATTGGTTTAGTTCTGAGTTTTGATTTTCCTACTTTCACAGTTAATGCAGGGATAACTAAAGACCCAATCTTTTTCGGAGATAACGTCCAGGACAGTCCATATATAGAGGTCATTTTCCCATTTACCCAAGAAATATTGGTTTGCTGACTGGGGCCATTTATCACTATAAAATTTTTCTTTATTGGTGACATATCCACCTGTGGCAATTCACTTCCGTCTATGGCCTCAACCTTTAACTCAAATACATCATCCAAGGTTATTTTATTTTGGTCTATAGTTGCATTTATAGTAACACCACTAGCAAAGTGAATAACAAACAAAAATGGTATAAAATTAGAGAAATATTTCAAAATATAAACCACTGAAAACATGAAGGGTTACCAATCCTTTTCCGTTTTTTTGGATTTTACCCTGTTCATTTGACGTCTTTTATTAATTTTTTCTTTATCTTTCAAGGCATTGAGAATGGCTTGTGCATTCATCTTGTTTTTTAATGAATCTGCTGCTTCCTTCTTTTCAGCCGGAGTTGGTTCAGATTGGTTTTGCTCCTGGGATTGGTTATTTTTATCTTCTTTTTTTGAATTGTTAGTGTTTTGATCCCTGTTTTGTTCCTGATTTGTTTCTTTTTTTTCTCCTTGTTCAGATCGGTTGTCCTGAGATTCCTCATCATCCTGTTTTTTTGACTGGTTTTCTTGACTTTTCTTGTTCTTCTGTTCTTGTGATTGATTGTCCTGTTGGTTTTTTTCGTCTTTTTCATCAGAGTCATCACTCGAATCATTATTTTTTTGAGATTGTTGCTGTATCAATCTTTGGACTATTTCATAATTCCACTTTGCCTCTGGATCTGTGGGGTTTAATTCAATTGATTTTTTGTAATGGGCGAGACTTTCTTGAAATTTCTGATTTTGAAAATACAGATTGCCCAAGTTGTAATGCGATTTGGATTGCAATTCAGTATCTTCTGATTCCAATACCTGTTTAAATGCTTCTTCAGCAGCAATAAAATCGCTAGTTTGAAATGACGTTGTACCTAATCCAAATTGTGCTTCTTTATTTTCAATTTGTTGTCTCAAAATGGATTCATAATATTCCAGAGCTTTCTCAAAATCTCCTTCCTTAAAATATCGAACACCCTTATCATCAACAGCTATAGCTGATTCAAAAAAAAGAAAACCAAGAAGTATAAACAGTAAATTATAAATTTTCAAAATTATACCTCTAACATACTCAAGTTTGTTTTTTTGTAGGAATAAAAAATGCAACTAGAAACATTGATAATGCCATAACTCCAAAAAGTTGATATTGATCCTCATATTCAGAAAACTCATGAGTGCTGATGGTTTTTTTCTCCATCTGATTTATGGAATTTGTAATCAACTTATAATGGGCAGTACTATTATCAAACCGTACATAAATACCATTACCCGCTCGGGCAATATCCTGAAGGATTGCTTCATTTAAGGTGGATGTAATCAATTTTCCGCGACGATCTTTCTTGTATGATGTGTTCCCTGTTTTTTTTTCTTGAACCGGAATGAGTGATCCGGAAACAGAACCTACTCCCACTGCGTGGATAATAATCCCAGTCTTAGCTGATTTTTCTGCTATGGCAATTGCTTTTCCCTCATGATCCTCACCATCCGTGATCAAAATTAATACTTTGAATTTTTCACCTTCTTGTGAAAATGCGGAAAGTCCCGTGTTGAGGGCGGAACTGATAGATGTTCCCTGCGTTGGAATCATTTCCGTATCTATTTCATCTAAAAATAATATTGCGGCTTCATAATCAGAAGTAAGGGGTAAATACAGATGGCTAGCACCAGCAAAAACGATGATTCCAACACGGTCACCCTTGAGTTGCCGAATGATTTGTGAAATCTCAAATTTTGCTTTTTCAAGCCTGCTCGGCTTCACGTCCTCAGCATTCATACTAATGGAAACATCCACAGCAAATACCAAATCTACTCCTTTTCGCTCTACCGGTTTCACTTTTGTACCAATCTGGATACCCGAAGCAGAGATTATTAAAAACAAGAGCCCTGCTAATCGACATCGCTTTTTCCAATTCGTCTTGTTAAAATCTATATTTTCAAATAATCGGTTTTTGAGTTGATCGGATTGGATGTTTAATATACTTGTGATGGAGTTTCTTTTTTTTCCTAAAAACAAGATGATTCCAAGAAAAATTAAAAAGATAAATACAACAGGGTATCTTACGTCCATCAAATTCCTCTTCTAAAGATGAGCCTTTCTAAAACTTCATGTAATAGCCCTATAAACAATGCAGGAATAAAAAATACACTATATAATTCCCTATATCGTGTGTATTCCTTTACTTCAATTTCGGTTCTTTCCAATTTGTCAATTTCAGAATAGATATCTCTCAGGGATTCCTCATCAGTAGCACGAAAATATAGTCCCCTAGTTCGGATGGAAATTTCTCTCAAGGTTTCTTCATCAATTTCATTTTTAACATATCCTCGATTAGGTATAAAAGTATTATACTGATTTGTTCCCGCTCCAATTGTATAAATCTTGATGTTAAATTCATTTGCGATATCTGCTGCCGTGAGTGGATCTAGTTCCCCAGCATTGTTGCTTCCATCTGATAACAGAATCATTACTTTACTTTTGGCAGTACTCCCTCTAAGTCTGTTCACTGCATTGACAATTGCCATGCCGATTGCGGTACCATCATAGGCTCTCTCTGCAACGGTCACTTCACTTAATAAGTTTCCTATAACTTCCGTATCAACAGTGAGCGGACATTGAATAAATGTTTCCCCAGCAAAGACCAATAATGCAATTCTATCACCGGAACGGCTATCGATAAATTGTGCGGCAGTGCTTTTGACCGCTTCCAGTCTGTTGGGTTTAAAATCCTCCGCCAGCATACTGCTGGAAATATCCAAAACCAGAACAATATCAACTACATCCACCTTGGATTTTTCTAACGTATCCACCTGTTGAGGCCTGGCAAGCCCAAGAATAATTAGAAATAATAAAATAGAACCAAGTGTTCTTAAAATCAAATGTCTGTATTTCCCACCAGCGATGAAAGAGTCTATTATTAATTCTTTTGAAGATATTTGTACGACACTTTCTTTTCTTTGCCCATATTTACGATACCAGAATTCCAATAAGGGAATGAGCACCAGGGCACATAGAAACCATGGACTTGCAAATTTCATTACAGTGGGTTATATATAATAAAGTTCAGCTATTTCTATATTAAAGAATACTTGATCCATCAATATAAACCAAATAAGTTAATCAGTAGATGATTTTTTATCCTTTGCACTATCTGAATTGGAATCATCTTCTTTAGTAGCATCTTCAATTTCCTGCTTCACATCCTTCATGCCTCCTTTAAATTCTTTGATTCCCTGCCCTAAACCTTTGGAAAGCTCCTGAAGCCGTTTTGCTCCAAACAAAATTAAAACCACTAACAAAAAAAGGATGATTTCCCATGGTCCAATATTAAACTTTGCTTTT
>CAZOUJ010000167.1:0-4148 GCA_964582955.1 uncultured bacterium | reverse complement strand
TCATCAATTCACATTTCAGTTGTTGCGGTGCTAATGATAACCGTCAGGAACAGGTGGATGAGCTCATGAAATTCGTAAGAGATTTGAAAAATGGATTGGGCCCCTTCACCTTAGAATATGGTACTCCAATTGTACATGTGGGAGACTTCAACTTGGTTGGGTACCGACAACAATTAACGACACTTACCGATGGCGATATTGTTGATGAAGCATCCTATGGAATTGATTTTTTACCAGATTGGGATGATTCTCCTTTGACAGATTTGTTTTCTCGCCACACTCATATTCGAATGGGATACACTTGGAGAAAAGATAACAGTGAGTGGAATCCAGGGAAACTGGATTATATTCTTTATACGGACTCAGTTTTAGAACCGGTTAAGCATTTTGTGCTGAACACACTGGCAATGTCTGAAGAGGATTTATCCTTTTACAATCTGGATTTAGAAGACACAAAACAAGCTTCTGACCATCTTCCACGATTAATGGATATCAGCGAATCTTTGGCTGATACATCGGTGTCTATTGATATATCGACAGGGTGGAATCTAGTTGGTTTAGCCGTACATGTTATGGACCCAAATTATCTATCTGTTTTTCCTGAAGCTACGGAAGGAACACTTTATACTTTTACTAATTCGTACCAATCCGTTTTTGAATTAACAGCGGGGGAAGGATACTGGCTCCATTTTGCAGAAGAAGGAGAAACAGTAGTCACTGGTAATCCAATGGCCGAGGTTACAATATATTTAGAAGAAGGATGGAATCTCATTTCAGGGATCACCTCTCCCCTCCAGGTGAGTGATATTGATGATCCAGAAGAACTCATTGTCCCGGGAACTATTTATATATTCGATGAGGTTTATGTAAATTCTTCCGTTCTTGAACCGGGGAAAGCATATTGGTTATATTCTAATGGATCAGGCACTGTAAGTTTGTCCAGTCTAAATTAGTTAACTCTTTTACCTCACATCCCTTAATATAGATTTGCAGGAATCAATTTACATTTTCTAAAGTCTAATTTACACGATGTAGATTTACTCAAAATGAAGAATCGAATTATAAAATTTACTTTGCTTACTTCTGTTATTTTTTCCCAATCGTGGAACACAACCTTTATCGGTCAACTGGATTATCCACAATTTGTGAATGATGTGTGGGGATATAAGGCAGACAACGGAAAGGAATATGCTCTTGTGGGCACATCCCTGGGAACTGCAGTTGTGGATGTGACCACAAATCCGTTTGGACCACAACAAGTTGGATTTATCACAGGAGATGAGTCAATATGGAGGGATATAAAATATTGGAATAATCACATGTACATCAGCACTGAAGCTGAAATGGGAATTCAGGTGGCAAACATTACTGATCCTGAAAATCCAGAGCTGGTCTATGAGTGGGACGGTGTTTCCCGTGCACATAATTTATTTCAGGCGGACGGATATTTATATGTAGTTGGTGCCGATGAGGGAACTGACATGGAGATCCTTGACCTGACAGATCCCGCTGTACCTGTAAGAGTGGGTGGCTGGTCAACGGAATATCTTCATGATGTATATGTCCGAGAAAATTATGCCTATGGGTGCGGGATCTACTCCAGTACGATGTACATTATTGATATTTCTGATAAGGAGCACCCGTTCACCGTAACCAGTTGGACCTATCCTGGATCTGCCCACGCATGCTGGTTGACGGAGGACAGCAATTTTCTTATTACTGGGGATGAGACAACCGGGGGACATATAAAGATTTGGGATATTAGAGATTTTGATAATATTAATATGGTCTCAGAGTGGATACCAGAGGGAGGAGAAAACAAATCTGCTCACAACGTATTTGTTCGGGGTGATTATCTTTATATCAGTTATTATGTTTTCGGTCTTCAGATTTTGGATATTTCAGATCCATATAATCCCGAATTAGCTGGATACTATGATACGTATCCTGGTGAGGAAGGACTGTACGAAGGGAACTGGGGTGTCTATCCATTTGCAGAGAGCTGTCATTCATATGTATCAGATGTGGAGGTGGGATTGGTTTTAGTAGATTTTGATGAGTGTGTAAATCCCGATCCAGGTCTGATTTTTTCCCCAGATAATTTTAACATTGAAACAACGCAGGGAGAAACATTGTCCGAGATTTTAACTCTTACAAATGATGGTGATGAAGGCTCTACACTATTCTATCGGGTCGAAGCAATGGGTACCTCTCCTTTTGAAAATCCAGGTGGTGGTCCCGATGAGTTTGGGTACGAATGGAGTGACTCAGATATAGAAACTGATTTGTCCTACGAGTGGATTGATATTCAACAGTATTTCAATACTGAAGAAGTTTATTTTATGACTAATGATGATGCACCTCTACCCATTCAACTTCCCTTTGAGTTTCCCTTTTATGGATCCAATTATTCCCACTTTATTGTAAATCCAAATGGTTGGGTAGGATTTGGTTCTGACAACGATGAGTATAATAATACGTCTGTTCCATCACCGGATGCCCCTGCACCAGCTGTGCTTGCACTATGGGATGACCAGAAACCCGAAAATACAAATAGTAACGAATAATGTACGGGCAGGGTATATGTTAATATCGATAATACCCGTCCAGTGATCTGGTATAATGATGTTGCTAGATGGTATTCAGGTGATATGGAAGCATATTTCGATTTTCAAATTGTATTGTATCCCAATGGAAAAATCAGGATAAACTACCGAAACATTGATGGTTCTCCCACTGCAACTGTAGGTATTCAAAACCAAGACGGGACCGATGGTTTACTGGTTAGTTATTTAACAGATTATGTCCATGACTTATTGACCCTCGAATATTTTACAGGAGAAAGCCCGACCTGGATAACATTTGATGAGGGAGCAGATGAAGGACAAATTTTATCTGGGGAATCAGAGGACGTTGTAATACAGATTAATACTGATATTCTTGAATCGGGAGAATATTCAACTGATTTGAGATTATTGAATAATGCTTTACCGGATATTTCCATTCCATTGAACCTTAGTGTGGTAGATCCCGGGGGAGATATCACTTTAAATATCACTCATATTAGTGATTGGAATTTAGTTGGGCTACCGGTTGGTGTGTCGGACTCTCATTATTATAGTGTTTTCCCTGAGAGTATTCCTGAATCTTGTTTTGGATATGATGATGAATATACTCAGACCGATGAGATGGAAATAGGAGATGGCTACTGGCTTCGGTTTCCATCCGCAGGATCAACCGATATTACCGGATCAGCTCTGGATGAGTTGGAGCTAAATATTTCAGAAGGGTGGAACATTATATCAGGAGTTTCTGACATTGTCAATGTAAATACTGGGATTGTTGACCCAATGGAAATTTTAGTTCCCGGCTCACTCTATGGATTTGATGGAACCTATGTGAATTCATCCGTTCTTGTACCAGGGAAAGGATATTGGATCAGATCTTTAGAAGATGGATATATAAACATTTCTTCCCAAAACCGCTCTGGTTATGTAAGATTTCCTCCTGATTTTCCTGATGCTAACACTTTGAGAGTGAATGGTATGGAGCTTCATTTTGGTGAAAATATTTCTGTTATAGACCCAGAACTATACAGATTGCCTCCAAAACCACCGCCCGGTGCTACAGACATACGTTTTTCGGGTGACACTAAAGTATGTATGTCGAACGAGTGTTTGATCGATCTGACGGGCAATGGAAAACCCTTAAAGTTTGACTGCAATATAAAAGATGGTGGGGAGTGGCAACTTGTTGTTGGAAGTGGGGAAAAATATGATTGCGCCAGCGTACAGGAAAAAGAGTTGAACATTGTAGCAGGATACATTGTTTTGAAGAAGATTACACCTTCTACCTTGCCTCATTCATTTTCATTGGGTCCTGCCTATCCCAACCCGTTCAATCCTTTGACCCGGATTCGGTTTACTGTACCGGAAATGACTAAAGTAAATCTCTCTGTTTATGACCTGAAAGGGCAATTGATGGACAAATTAGTAAATAAGACGTTTGAACCGGGTACTCATGTTCAAAGCTGGGATGCAAAGTTTTCCCCCAGCGGGATGTACTTTCTGGTTATGGAAGCGGGTAGTTTTGTATACAGCCAGAAACTGATATTAATGAAATAATTATTTCTTCCATTTGAGGGTGTG
>CAZOUJ010000166.1:0-4152 GCA_964582955.1 uncultured bacterium | reverse complement strand
AGAAGTAGAAGAGTCAGAATCAGAATATGATGAAGAAGTTTCAGAATCAGAAGACGAAGTAGAAGTTGCAGAATCAGAAGACGAAGATTAGTTGAATGAGTGTGGATGCTAAATTAGTCAAGGAATTACGTGAAAAAACTGGTGCGGGAATGATGGACTGCAAACAGGCATTGGTTAAATCTTTAGGGGACTTGGATAAGGCCGTCGATTTTTTAAGAAAATCAGGAATTGCAAAAGCAGAAAAAAAAGTATCACGCGCTGTAAAAGAAGGAATGGTGTATTCCTATATTCATCAGGGCAGTCGGCTCGGTGTGTTATTGGAAATAGGATGTGAAACGGATTTTGTGGCAAAAACAGATGGATTTCAAGAATTATCCCATAATATAGCTATGCAGATTGCTGCAACAAATCCAATTGCCTTAACCAGAGAGGAAATTTCTCAAAAGGTGATTGATAGAGAGAAAGAGATTTACACAGACCAAGCGAAATCATCTGGAAAACCGGATAATATTATTGAGAAAATGGTGGAAGGTAGATTAAACAAATTTTACCAGGAAAACTGTCTCTTAGAACAAAATTTTATAAAAGATCCGGATAAAATACTTCAGAATATTATCACTGAAAATATTGCTACTCTCGGTGAAAATATCACCGTGAACCGATATGTCCGGTTTGCAATAGGCGAAGATACCTAGCCTCATTTTATTTCTTCATGAATAGTCCTGTCTACAGACGGGTTCTTCTGAAATTGAGTGGGGAAATCCTTGCTGGAGAGAAAGGATTTGGGATCGATCCTGAACGTGCTGATTATCTAGCACAGGAAGTAAAATCTATCTATGATCTGGGGATTTCCATTGGACTAATCATCGGGGCTGGTAATCTCTTTAGAGGTCTTCAAGCTGCGGGGAAAGGGATGGATCGAGTGACCGGTGATTATCTGGGGATGTTGGCGACCGTTATGAATTCCATTGCTTTACAGGATGCTTTAGAAAATATCAATTGCAGTACAAGAACTCTAACAGCGTTAAAGGTAGATCAGATTGCAGAGCCTTACATCCGGAGACGAGCCTTACGCCATTTAGAAAAGGGTCGGATTGTAATTATTTCTGGTGGAACCGGAAACCCCTTTTTTAGTACGGATACCGGTGCTGCTTTACGAGCTTCAGAATTAGCAGCAGAAGTGGTATTGAAGGGTACTAAAGTGGATGGTTTGTATGATAAAGATCCTATGGAACATTCCGATGTTGTTAAGTACGACACAATCACTTATAAAGAAGTTATCGAAAAAAATTTGCGAGTGATGGATCTGACGGCTATCACTTTATGTAGTGAAAATTCTTTACCTATACAAATCTTTAACATAAATTCCCCTGGATGCTTGAAAGATATTGTATTAGGAAATAATTTAGGAACCTTAGTTAGCAGTTAATTTATGATTCAAGATATTTTGAAGGATGCTCTTCACCGAATGGATCAGGCGATCACACATACCCGTATGGAGCTGGCGAAAGTACGTACCGGAAGGGCAAATCCGGAATTGCTTGAAGGATTGAATTTTGATTATTATGGAACTATGACTCCTTTAAATCAGTTATCAAATATTACTGTACCGGATGCTTCTTTGATCTCTATTCAGCCCTATGATAAAACAATAATTCCAGAAATTGAAAAAATCATCATGCAAAGTAATCTTGGTTTAACTCCCAATAATAATGGGACTTCTATCTTGGTACCTATTCCACCGTTATCTGAAGAACGGCGAAAGGATTTAATTAAACATGTCCATCAATTGGTGGAAGAGGGAAAAATTGCTGTCCGCAATGTAAGAAGGGATGCAAATCATCAATTAAAGTCTAGCCAATCAGAGGATCATCTTTCAGAAGATGAAATACGCCGTGCTGAACAGGAAGTTCAGCGATATACAGATGACCATGTGAAACTGTTGGGAGACATGCAGATGACGAAGGAAAAGGAACTAATGAAATTTTAACTTATAAATGGATATATAGTTTAAAAAGCCCCCTATATAGGTGCTTTTTAGTTAGAAAACCATGTCATTTTGTGTGTTTTATTATTCACACTTTGAATATCCACATCCCTGACAGGTTATACACCCTGATTCAAATTGTACCGGCCCCCCACAATCCGGGCAATTTGTTACTGATTTTAGTGTAAAATCTGCAACATCACTTGATTGTTCTTCTGATGCCTCTGCCATAGTGATAGTCAGGCTTTTTTTGTCCTCACTATTTTTCTTTGAATGTCTGGATTCTAAATAATCATCAAGGGCTTTTCCTATGGCATCAGGAGTGGATAAAATGAGGCGTCCATCTTCCCATGTAGGGTTGGGTCCGCTGATCCCTTTTAATTGTTTAACGATTGCTTTTGGGTTGACCCCGGATCGTAATGAAAGTGAAATCAGACGGCTGATTGCTTCTGATTGTGCTGCAGCATTACCTCCTGCTTTTCCTATTGCAGTGAAGACTTCACATAAGCCATTTTCATCTTCATTCACTGTGATATAAAGTGTTCCTTCTCCGGTTCGGATCCTTTTTGTTTCACCGTAGGTGATAGAGGGTCTGATTCTAGGGTCATTCCTTGATCTTGATTGAATTTCTCTCGATTTATTTTCTTTTTCAATATCAGATTTTTTTTCTGTAATTAAAATGCCTTCCCGGGAACCTTCTCTGTAAACGGTGATTCCTTTCAGCAGAGATTTATATGCTGTCATATAGATATCTGCTACGGTTTCACTGGATGTATTTTCCGGAAGGTTTACAGTTGAAGAAATGGAACTGTCTATATATTTTTGGACAGTTTCCTGCATTTTTACACGGAAAAAAGGATCAATATCATGGGCGGTCATCACATAATCTGGGAGGGTTTTGTCATCACCGAACAATTTTTTAATGATGGGATGAAACACCTTATACTCATTAAATGTTTTACCGTATCCATCGTTTTGTTTTACCCGACGATTATAAGATGTGGCAAATATGGGTTCTATTCCAGATGTAACTCTTGCAACGATTGCACCAGATCCGGTTGGGGCGACGGTGTTCAAGGTGGAATTTCTTATCCCGTTTCGTTGAATTTTATTTTTTAATTTTTTTGGCAATTGCTGAATGAACTTACTTTTGCAATATCCGTCCCAATGAAAATTAGGAAAGGGTTTTTTTTCCTGAGCTAATTGGATACTTGTTTCATAAGCAGTATCACGGAAAATCTTCATGACCTGATCCACCGTTTGTAATGCATCTACAGTATCATATTTTATTTTCATTTTCACCAGCATGTCTCCCAACCCAAGGATACCTAATCCGATTCGTCGGTCATTTATGGCATTTTCTTTCTGTATATCCAGGGCATGCCTGTCAATATTTAAATCAATAACATTGTCAAGAAATCGGGTTCCGACGCTGACAATTTCCTTGAATTTTTCAATCTTGAAATTACCTTTTTTGTCAACAAACCGTTCCAGATTAACCGCCCCCAAATTACAGCAGCCTCCATCCGGAAGAGGCTGTTCTGCACAGGGATTTGTTGATACGAGAGGACTACAGTATTCTGCATTATGATATTCTTTCATAGTGTCCCAAAAAAGGAGTCCCGGTTCAGCACTATCATGGGCATAGCAAATTATTTTTTTCCACAGCGATTGGGCAGAAACTGTTTTATATACATTTCCTTCATAGACCAGATCAAAATCTGAATCAGCTTCAACAGCTTTCATGAATTTATGGGTCAGCAGTACAGAAATATTTGAGAATTTAACCATGTTTATATCACCGGTTTTTATCTGTATAAATTTTTCAATGTCCGGATGATCTACTCTCAAAGTTTGCATGTTGGCCCCTCGGCGACCGTGCTGGGCAATGGTGTTGGTGTTTTCACTGAACAGATTCATGAATCCGGTTGGACCGCAGGAAAAGCCACCGGTTCCGTTGATTTGATCTCCAGAGGGGCGAAGAATGGACAGATCATGTCCGCACCCTCCACCATACTTGTACGTGAGTGCTTCCTCAATAATAGTTTTATAAATACTTTTTACGGAATCATCCTGAATTCCCACAACATAACAATTATTCAGCGTGGTGGCGATATCATCCCTTCCAGCACCATGCATGATGCGACCCCCGTGAACGAATTTAA
>CAZOUJ010000165.1:0-4159 GCA_964582955.1 uncultured bacterium | reverse complement strand
CATTTAACAGTCTTTCACATAAATGAGAGCCGATAAATCCGGCTCCCCCGGTAATTAGGATTTTTTGTTTCATCATTATATTACTCTCTTAATCATAGGTCTTCAAGTTTAACAATTCCAGCGTATTCATGAGGATGAAAAGTGGATTCGTGATTAAATATCTTTTCCATAGGCGTTGCGGTTCCTGGATTAGTCTGTAAAGCCACTCCAGGGAATAATTTTTCATCCAGTCTGGTGCATGATGTGTTTCGCCTGCCAGATAATCAAATCCAGCTCCAACCCCGATCATTATTCCCTTATTTAATTTTTGGTAATTTTCATACATCCATTTTTCCTGTTTTGGTGCTCCCAACCCAACCCAAATAATATCAGGATTTAAGTCATTTATCTGTGATATGAATTCGAGATTCTCATTGGGTGATAGAGATTTAAAAGGAGGGGAAATCATGCCGCGAACAATTGCTGCGGGAAACTTTTTTTCAATAACAGCTGACATTTTTTCTAAAATAAGTTGAGTGCTTCCGAAAAAAAAATGTTTAATCTGATTTCCTTGCCCCCAATTGATAATTTTTTCCATTAAAGTTGGTCCAAACACACGCTTCATATTCTTATCACCTTTCCATCGTGCAATTACCGATAAAGGGCGTCCATCAGGAAGTGCCATGAATCCCTCATTTATAATACGACCATAGTCTGGATTTAGCACACCTTCCACCACTGTATGAACATTATTTACAGTAATATAGTCTGGTACGTTCGATGATAAAATAAAATCCTGAATAGAATCATAAGTGTCTTCATAGGTTGTAGAGTCCAGTAATGATGATAAAATTTTTGTTTTCAATGAAGACCTTTACGTTGCTAAATATTTTAAATTAAAATCATTTAAGGTCATTTGAATTCCATCATCAAGTGAAATATGTGGAAGCCAGCCTAGGGATAAAAGGGTGGAAGAATCTAATAATTTCCGAGGTGTTCCATCGGGTTTTGTTGTATCAAACCGAAGTTCGCCAGTGAAACCGGAATAATATTTTATTAGTTCAGCTAAAGCTTTGATAGTGATTTCTTCTCCAGATCCAATATTTAAATGACTAATTTGAAGAGATTGATATAATTGATTCGCGGAGACATTTTCCATAACATAAACACATGCTTCAGCCATATCATCTACGTGTAGAAATTCCCTTTGAGGATTCCCAGAGCCCCAAATTGTCACTTCTTTTAATTTCTTTACCTTCGCTGATGAAAATTTACGTATCAATGCAGGTATAACATGGGAAGTTTCCAAGTCATAATTATCATTGGGACCATAAAGATTTGTAGGCATCACCGAAATGAATTCATCTCCATATTGTTTGTAATAATTTTCACACATTTTTATACCTGAAATTTTTGCTATAGCGTAAGGTTCGTTCGTTGCCTCTAATTCAGATGTTAAAAGGGATCGTTCTTGTAAAGGTTGTTTTGCCAATTTAGGATATATGCAAGAACTACCTAAAAATAATAACTTTTTTATACATTGAATATGGCTTGCATGAATAATATTAGTTTGAATCATAAGATTATCATACAAGAATTCAGCTCGAAAAGTATTATTAGCATGAATGCCCCCAACTTTTGCTGCAGCAAGATAAACAATATTTGGTTTTTCTTTTGCAAAGAAATCTAATACGTCTCGCTGAACGGTCAGATCCAATTCTTTAGATGTCCGTGTCAAGAGATTTTGATATCCTTTTTGTTTTAATTTTCTGATTAAGGCAGACCCAACCATTCCGCCATGGCCGGCAACATAAATTTTTGAATTTTTATCAATTTTCATATTAATATTATCTTTATTGCCTGTTTTTTCTTTTTTCAAAATCAGATTCCACCATGATCCGCACTAAATCCTTGAAGGTTGTTGTGGGGGTCCATTCCAACTCCTGTTTTGCTTTTGAAGGATTCCCGATTAAAAGATCCACTTCAGTGGGCCTGAAGTACCTTGGCTCAATCTCAACAACAATTTTCTCGGATGATTTCAATATTCCAATTTCATTCACTCCTTCACCTTCCCAATGAATTTCTTCCCCGAGGACACGGAAACTTTCGGTTACAAATTCACGAACTGTGTTGGTTTCTCCTGTGGCTAAGACGTAATCATCTGCTTTATCAACCTGAAGCATTTTCCACATACCTTCTACAAATTCCGGCGCATATCCCCAGTCTCGTTTTGCATCCAAATTTCCTAGTAGAAGTTTATTTTGTCTTCCGAGGATAATATCCGAAACACCGATGGATATTTTTCGAGTTACAAATGTTTTACCCCGCCGTTCAGATTCATGATTAAACAGAATGCCGTTACAGGCAAAAAGGTTATAGGCTTCCCGGTAATTTTTCACAATCCAGAATGCATAGAGTTTGGCAGCGCCATAAGGTGATCGTGGATAAAATGGTGTATTTTCTGTTTGGGGTACTTCCTGTGCCAATCCATATAATTCTGATGTGGATGCTTGGTAAAATTTTGTTTCAATTCCTGTGGCTTTTATGGCATCTAAAAACCGTAGTGTCCCAACACCATCAACCTCTGCCGTGTATTCAGGGACTTCAAAACTAACCTGAACATGAGATTGTGCACCCAAATTATAAATTTCATCTGGATTAATTTTTTCTACAAGCCGGTTCAGGTTACTGGAGTCTGTTAAGTCACCATAATGAAGAAATAATTTTTTGTTTAAAATAGATTTATCCCTGTACAAGTGATCAATTCTGAATGTATTGAAAGATGATGACCTTCGGATTATGCCGTGGACGGTATAGCCTTTCTCAATCAGTAATTCAGAAAGATAAGATCCATCTTGGCCGGTAATTCCGGAGATAAGTGCAATTTTTGACATAGTGTTTCCTTTATATTCCTCTAATAATTCTAAACTATTCATTCAATACCGTTGAAGTAAAAGTTTATGCATAAACGTGCCTTAATCTACCAGATTTTTATATGCAGAATCTGTCATGGTGGATAATCTATCCCAAGAATACTTTTTATTCACTTTATCATACCCCGACTGACCGAAGTTTTCTCTCAATTTTTCATCATCTAAAAGTAATATTATTTTATCGCTTATTTCTTGTGGATCTTGACTAATGAGAAATCCATTCAACCCATCATCGATCACTTCAGATACGGCAGGAATATTACACCCTATCACCGGTTTTTTATACGACCAAGCTTCAGTATATACGCCCCCAAAACTTTCCTGGGTTGATGGCAGGAAGCGATTGCATTTGTTTTTTCTTCTAAATTGACAAATCCTAAAGAGACGATCCGTTTTTCATTTTTGAATAATTCAAAAAACTTTTTTGCCTTCTTGTATTGAGGACCTATAAATACGAAATGTGTATCGGGGAATTGCTGCCAAACTATCTTGGCAGATTTTAATATTTCTCTATATCCTTTATATTTAAAATGTTGGCCTAAGAATAGAATCATGGCGCCCTTAATATTAAACTTTTCCTTAAAATCATTTTTTCTTCTTTAACGCCTAACCTCATCAATGTTTCTTTTTCTTTCTTTGTTAATGCAATAATCATATCAGCGAGTTTATATAGGTTAACATATTCATTGTATGGCCAACCTTCCCATTTTGGATGATGAATAGGTGTCAATACAAATGGTATATCTTTCTTTTTTGCAAATTCGTAACTGGCAAAACTCAATGGTTCTCTCCCAATTCTTACATTATGGACCAAATCAATTCCATCCGGCATTTGTTTGAATTTTTCCAGTATCAATCTTGAAATTCCTTTTATTGACCAACGCATAAAACCATAATAGCTTAGCAGATAGGGTAACATTTTAATTTTTTCATGCCATAAAAACCAAATTTTATTTATGTGCACGCCTGCAAACATATAATTTGTTGAATTATTATTTGCTTTTAAGGTTGTACCCAAAAGCCAATCGGTTCGGTTTTGATCCCAATAGGTCAAGACCTGAACATTATGATGATTTATAAGGGTTTTGATTAATTCATGATGGTGTAATTGTGCGCCCCCCGTTGATGGAGGGTATGCCGTTAATGTATGTAATATATTCATAGGATTATTTTGGCCATCTAAAATCAATATTCTCATAAGAAAAAAGGATTCTATCGCTGGGCCTATCTTTTACATATAATTTATA
>CAZOUJ010000164.1:2548-4172 GCA_964582955.1 uncultured bacterium | reverse complement strand
AGCTGCAGCATCGAGTCAATTACACTCAAAACGGTATCAAAAAAACCTCGCAAACACATTAATTCTGAGAGTGAGCTAATGTATCAATTTGCTGATAATAATGACAACAAGGAGACGGTTTTTACCATCAAGGCACAAGATCTTAAATTCGGAGTTGGAGCCCTGCGAGAACTGGGGTCAGATGCAGTAGCATAGAAAATGAAACGGATCGCTCTTTTTCTTGATGGCAATATCCAGGACGGTGAGCCCATCCATCGAGTTAAAAAATCCCTAAAATCCTCCGGTGTGGACTTCGAGATCTATGACAAAGCTGTTTGTGAACCGAATACCACCAGTTGCATGGCAGCAGCAGAGTTTGTGAAAAATGGCAATTTTGACGGCATCGTTTCCATTGGTGGTGGTTCGGTGATGGATACTGCTAAAGCAGCCAATCTGCTCAGTTGTCATGGAGGCCAAATCCTTGACTATGTCAATGCTCCCATTGGCCAGGCCAAGAAGGTCCCAGGCCCTTTGATGCCTCACATAGCCTGCCCCAGTACATCTGGCACTGGTGCCGAAACCACCGGTATCGTGGTTCTTGATATCGAAGAAGTGGGACTGAAATCAGGAATTGCCTCTCCATACTTGAAACCTGATCATGCCATCGTCGATCCCGAAACGACATTGACCCTTCCGTCGGGTGTTGTTGCCTCAACTGGTTTTGATGTGCTCACGCACGCTGCAGAATCTTATGTTGCCAGACCCTACACGAGCAGTGAACGCCCTTTGGATCCATCGCTTCGAATGGGCTATCAGGGAGCAACCCCATTTAACGATATTGGAGCCATGGCAGCAATCCGCCTTGGTGGAAAATACCTGTTGCGTGCGGTAAAGGATGACAAGGACCATGAGGCACGCTATCAGTTGATGTTTGCTGCTACCCTCGCAGGCCTTGCCTTCAATTCGGCTGGTGTTCATATCCCTCATGCCATGAGTTATTCTGTTGCAACCCTGAAGCACGAATACACTGCTTCGGGTTATGAAAATCTTCCTCCCATGGTTCCTCATGGCATTGCCGTGGTTCTGAATGCACCAGCTGCTTTCCGTTTCACGGGACCAACCAATCCCGAACGCCATCTGGATGTTGCTCAAGCCATGGGAAATGCGGTCATGGATGCCATACCAGAGGATGCCGGGAACGTACTTGCCGATTGTTTTATAGAACTAATGAACAAAACAGAGCTTCCCAACGGGCTTGAGGCCCTTGGATACGGAGAGATCGATATTCCTGCTCTTGCTAAAGGGGGTTTTGCACAGCAACGTCCCCTAAGCATGTCACCCTGCTCAGTAAGTGAGAACAATCTCCGGGATCTATACCGGGAAGCACTTCGTTATTGGTAACAGTTGTGAAAAACACCACTCCAACATTCAACTGCGACATGACCCAGATAGCCTTCTTCCTATAGGCTAACAATAAATTCAGACACAATGTCTGACGAGGCATTGTGGTGGTTAGTCACATCCAAAACTAGCGTGCCACTAAAGTGATTTATAAGTAAAGGAGTGATGATCAATATTTCATCTGGAGGATCAACTCTGATTAGCCTCTAACAAATTATTCCAAGTTTGATTTTACAATCTCAAA
>CAZOUJ010000164.1:2159-2538 GCA_964582955.1 uncultured bacterium | reverse complement strand
TTCGATACTGGTAACGGTTGTGAATAACACCTCTCTTACATTCATCAGCGACATGACCCAGAGAGCCTTCTTCCATTAGACGAATAATAAATTCAGACACAATGTTTGACGAGGCATTGTGTTGGTTAGTGACATTCAAAACTAATCTGCCATTAATGTGATTGAAGTTAGAGGAGTGATGATCAATATTTCATCTGGAGGATCAACTCTGACCTGTCTCCAACAAATTATTCCAGGTTAGGTTTAACAATCTAAAAAATGGAGGTTACAAATACCTTCCAGAGGCTGTAAGGCCAGACATATTTTAATGATTTGATGAGTCTAACTATGATTGATATAAGAACGGTTTAATGTAATCAGAGAAACCATAAAGGAAAAC
>CAZOUJ010000164.1:0-2149 GCA_964582955.1 uncultured bacterium | reverse complement strand
TTTTATTAGAAAAATATAAGTGTATTATGACTTAAAACTAGTTCTGTCTCAACAGTGAAAACAGAAAGGGGAATAATGGCTGTAGGATGGGCACGTGAAGGAGCTGTTCAGGAGCAGATTGATGCAACGATTGAGGATGCTATAGAGTTGGCTCGAAGTCGTCTACCTCAAGGTGGAAGCCTGGCTCATTGTGACGAATGTGAGCAGGAAATTCCTCTTGCCAGGCAAAAAGCCATTCCTGGAGTAAGATTGTGTGTCAATTGTCAGGAGGAATTGGAAAAAGGACAGGAGAAAGCCTTCTCGTTTAACAGACAAGGAAGTAAAGGAAGTCAAATGAAATAAAATGAAACAGGCAATGCTTTGAAGGAATATGTCCTGAAGAACTTAAAATCTGTTGGCGGAAACTTCTCTTACCTCCTCTAGGAAACCAGGTTACAAGCTGCATTCTTACCCAGTGTCTATCACAGAATAAGTGCTTCTAAAAGCCATATAGGAGTTTCGGGTTGATAGGTCAAAGAACCCTGGTTGAGATATTTATATGATTGAAATGCTCAATTCTTGGTCTGATGGAAGGGGCATCCACTTCCATACCAACGACCAATCAGCATAAACAACGATCACCGGAAACACATTCAATAACGGGAACTAGTTCAATTTCCTGATGACAATCCAGCAGTACCCTAAGACCAATCTATGGATCCGTCCTTCGATACATAGGAATCCAAGGTTATTAGATTGCTGGGCATCAAGTGGGCCTTTGTTCTCATCTCCAAAAACTGTAAGTTTTTTTTGTACATGCCCGTATCAGTCATGGAAGAATACCATGCCCCTTACTAACTATCCCAGGCTCCCTTGGCCATTAATCCCCCATCGACACAGATATTTTCTCCAGTCATGAAAGATGCCTGATTGCTTGCCAAGAACAAAACGATGTTGGCAATATCTTCTGGTTTACCAATCCTGCCCAACGGGTGAGAAGTAGCCATATTTTTGCGCATCTCAGCCTCATCACCTCCAAGGTAATCCAGAGCTTCCTGCACCAGTGGGGTATCGATGGTGCCTGGGTTAACTGCCAAAACACGAATATTGTCTTCAGCATATTCCAGGGCCAATTGACGTGTCAGAGAAAGTTGGCCACCTTTACTGGCTGCATAAGCTGATACACCCCTAGCTGACTGAAGTCCTTGAACACTTGCTGTGTTAATAATCACTCCACCTCCCTGACGCTTCATATGGGGTATAGCATATTTACTCATCAAAAATGTGCTCTTTAAATTAACATCTATAATTTGATCCCACATAGTTTCAGGAAGTTCATGTGCCGCTAAATAACTGTCAGTCGGTTGGATGCCTGCATTGTTTGAAAGCACATCTAATCTTCCAAATTTTGTAGCAGTTCCAACCAGCTTTTTACAATCCTCGCTTGAGGAAACATCACAAGGGTGGAAATTCAATTGGCCTTCTGAACTTGAACAAATAGAGCTGATTTCTTCACCAGCGGTTTCGTCTATATCGGCACAAATCACAATGGCCCCAGCTTCAATAAATCCTCTACAAATTCCAGCACCGATTCCTTTAGCACCACCTGTTACAATAACTACCTTTCCACTGAAAGCTCCCAAAATACCTCCTGTTTCATGTTACTAACATTATCACTATAAATTATGTGTCTTCCGATTAAATATGGCCTAATTTGATCTAATATTTTTAATAATTGCAGGCTTATTTTCTGCTATGGACAAAATAAATGCCTCAGCATTTGCCCATACATTAGCTGAAAAAAGTGAGATTGATATTGTTGTTGAATTTTTTTAAAAAACATAAGATTGCTCTCTTTATTCGAGTTAAAGTCCTGCTTATTTTGGATGAATAGGATTTTTTTAGATTAGACCTTGCAAGATGCTCGTTCTTTTGCCATCGATTCTCCTTTAGTGTTTCAGTCATCATAATCCTAAACTTAGTGCATGGACCAATAATATCGAGGCAGGTCAACATTCCAGAAAATTCTATTTCACGTTTCCCAAGTATGACAAATTCAAAGCTTGGAATCTTTCAGACACAGAAACACAAACGACCTTGTCGAAGACAATTTTGAATAATCATTCAAAGGCAGTCCTGTTTCTGATTACTTCGCAAAGTTGTGTTGCCT
>CAZOUJ010000163.1:1976-4178 GCA_964582955.1 uncultured bacterium | reverse complement strand
AAGATCAACTCCATAGCGAAAACCATCTGTATGTTTTTCCCAAGTGAGAGATCCCTCAGGTGGATCACCTCATAGTGCTAATATATTGAATAGATCATTTTCTTTTGCTTCTGTAAGTATTTTTTTTATAGATGATACTGGCATATTTGTACAAGTAAGATGCATCATTACATCCAAACCAAAATATTTTTGTATAGTTTTACACATTTCTAGCGTTTTATCAGCAGTGGACCCGCCAGCACCCCACGTGACATCAATGTAAGCAGGACGAAGGGAAGCCATTCTATCAATCCTGCTATATAGGTTATCTTTCCCAAAATCTGTTTTTGGTGGAAAAAACTCAAAACTGTAAAAAATTTTTTCTTGAGCTATATAATCAGCTATTTTTTCTGAAATTTTCATTTTGTAATCTTGTTGATAAGAAAAGTTCTATCTATTTATAAAATTAATAATTTCCTAATGTACTGAAGTAACAAGATTCAGGATGCGAAAAATACCATCCACACACAGATGCGGCTGGAAACATAGCACGAGATTCCTTTAAATGAATCCCTGTATTTTTCTTTACATCCAGAATGTCCCATATCTTATCTTTTTCACTATGATCCGGACAAGAGGGGTAACCGGGAGCAGGACGAATCCCTAAATATTTTTCATTGATTAGATCTTCTTTATTAAATGATTCATTTTCAGCATATCCCCAAAATTCTTTCCGAACTCGTTCATGAAGATGCTCTGTAAATGCTTCCGCTAACCTGTCTGCTAGAATCTTAACTAAAATGGAATTATACACATCGTTTTGACTCTCAAACTTTTCCACCAATTTTTCCAGACCAATTCCTGCAGTTACTGCGAAAAGTCCAATCCAATCTTTTTTAGGAGAAATAAAATCTGATAAACTGTAATTTGTTTTTTTCGCTCCCTTATCCACTAACTGACGTGGAAATTGAAAATCAATATCTCCTACCTGTACGGTTTCATCACTTGCATTTGCAGGGAACAATCCTAAAACACCCTTAGCCTGTAAAGAATTTTCTGAAATGATTGTTGATAATAATTCTTCGCCGTCATCAAATAATTTTCCTGCTTCGTTTCCATATTTTGGATGGTTCAAAATACCGGGGTATTTCCCTTTCAATTCAAATGCATGAAAAAAGGGTGACCAATCAATGTAATTTCTAATTTTATTTAAAGAATAATCTTCAAAAACCTCCAATCCAACACTGTTTGGCTGAGGGGGATTGTATGAATTCCAATCTGTTTTAAATTTTCTATCTCTAGCTTGTTCTAACGAAAGCTGTTTTTGTTTTCTTGAAGATTCAGAATGAACTCTTCTAATTGTTTTATAATCATTTTCTATATTTTCAATAAGTTCGTTACGTTCTTTCTCCTTCATGAGTTGGGAGACAACTCCAACACTTCTCGATGCATCTATAACATGAATTGAAGGTCCAGAATACATTCCATCTATTTTAATTGCAGTATGTTTTTTACTAGTAGTTGCACCTCCGATTAAAAGGGGAATTTCCATTTTCAATCTATTCATTTCTGATGCAACATAGACCATTTCATCCAAACTGGGAGTGATGAGCCCTGATAATCCTATAATATCAACATTTTCGCTGTTAGCAGTGGATAAAATATTGTCTGCTGATACCATAACACCTAAATCGATGATTTCATAATTATTACAACCCAAAACCACTCCGACAATGTTTTTACCAATGTCGTGAACATCTCCTTTAACGGTGGCGAGGAGAATCTTCCCATTGGACAAGTCACTTAGGCCCAAATCCTCTTTTTCTTTTTCAATATAAGGAATGATGTATGATACAGCTTTTTTCATCACCCGCGCGGATTTAACTACTTGCGGTAAGAACATTTTCCCTGAACCAAATAAATCACCTACCTTATTCATTCCGTCCATTAATGGACCCTCTATAACTTGAATTGGTAATATATATATCTGAAAAGATTCTTTTGTATCTTCAATTATATAATCAATAATACCTTCAACTAATGCAAATTCAATTCTTTTCTCAACGCTTTCTTTTCTCCATTTTTTATCTTCTATTTTTTCAATCTTAATGCCTTGAAATTGTTTTGCCATTTCAATTAACTTATCCGTAGCATCTGCATGTCGATTAAATAATAGGTCCTCTATGCAATTTTTTAAATTAATATCAATATCATCATAAACTG
>CAZOUJ010000163.1:352-1966 GCA_964582955.1 uncultured bacterium | reverse complement strand
GACTTGAATGGGTCTGTTAAATTTCTGTCTTGCTTCTTCGACATCCTCCTCGATATAATCAACAATACCTTCAACCAATGCAATTGATAAACGATCACTAACAGAGTGCTCTCTCCATGATAGATCTTTAGATTTCTTCTTCCTTTTTCCCTTGACCGAGGTTGCTAATTCTACTAAAATTTCGGTTCCATTTTTATTTCTGTTAAATAAAACATTTTCAATGGCAACCTTCAAATTGGGATCAATATCATCATAAACCTCTAACTGGCCTGCATTTACAATTCCCATGTCCATGCCTGCCTGAACGGCATGATACAGAAAACAGGAATGCATGGCTTCCCTCAAGGGATTATTGCCCCGAAATGAGAATGATAAATTGCTCACTCCCCCACTAATATGAACTCCGGGTAAAGTTTTTTTTATTGTTTTTGTTGCTTCGATGAATGCTTTTCCATACTTATTATGTTCTTCAATACCTGTGGCAACTGCAAAAATATTTGGATCAAAAATAATGTCTTCGGGATGAAATCCCACCTGATTAATCAAAATATCATAAGCTCTTGAACATATATCAACTTTTCTTTCATAGGTATCGGCCTGTCCGGTTTCGTCAAAAGCCATCACGATCACAGCAGCACCATATTTTAAAATTTGTTGGGCTTGAAAAATAAATTCATTTTCACCTTCCTTTAATGAAATTGAATTGACGATTCCCTTACCCTGAGTGTTTTTGAGTCCCGTTTCGATGACGGACCATTTCGAAGAATCGATCATCACAGGAATTTTAGCAATGTCCGGTTCTGTAGCGATCAATCTCAAAAAAGTTTCCATCGCCAATTCTGAATCCAGTAATCCTTCATCCATATTCACATCAATAATTTGTGCTCCGTTTTCAATTTGATGACGAGCAACAGATAATGCTTCCTCATAATTTTTATCTCTAATCAATCGATTAAATTTTGCCGATCCTGTAACATTCGTTCTTTCTCCAATATTTACAAAATTACATTCTGGACGAATCGTTACAGGTTCCAATCCACTGAGTCTTGTGAAAGATTCTGTCTCATGAATTTTTCTCGGAGATACATTTTGGACTGCCTGAGCTATGGCACGGATATGCTCCGGAGTCGTTCCACAACAACCACCAACAAGATTCACAAGCCCATCATGAGAAAATTCCTTCAGTAAATCTGCCATTTGATTTGGCGTATCATCATATTCTCCCATCTCATTCGGGAGCCCCGCATTAGGATATACAAACACAGGAATATCCGCAATTAAAGATAATTCTGACAACCAGGGACGAATTTCCTTTGCACCCAAGGCACAGTTCAGTCCAATGGCAGCGGGATTTACATGTCTAACAGAATTCCAGAATGCCTCCACCGTCTGCCCCGATAAAGTTCTTCCACTGGCATCAGTAATCGTTCCAGAAATAAATATTGGTGTATCACAGTTCCGATTTTCCAATAAATCTAATAAAGCAAATAAAGCTGCTTTACAGTTAAGAGTGTCAAATACAGTTTCTACTAAAAATAAGTCTACACCACCATCCAAAAGTCCCCGTGCTTGTTCACTGTATGCAGAAACCAGCTCATCAAAAGTAATATTTCG
>CAZOUJ010000163.1:0-311 GCA_964582955.1 uncultured bacterium | reverse complement strand
ATTGGCGTTGAATGTATTAGTCTCAACGATGACAGCTCCTGCATCAAAATATGCTCGGTGAATTTCTTCAATAATTTCAGGCTGTGTAAGGCAGAGTATGTCATTATTCCCTTTTAATTCATTGGGATGGTCTTGAAATTGTTTCCCTCGAAAATCTGTTTCAGAAAGAGAATAAGACTGAACCATGGTTCCCATTGCACCATCCATTACAAGTATTTTTTCTTTTAATAAAGATTTAATCAATTTTTATTCTTAAATGTACAATGTTCATAATTTTGGATATAAAAAAAACCCCGGGCACTTCCTCGGAG
>CAZOUJ010000162.1:0-4195 GCA_964582955.1 uncultured bacterium | reverse complement strand
CACGTTCCAATTCGGATATTAGAACTAGTATACTATCTATTTCACCAGATTTGATCAGTCTTTCAAGATACATGATTGTAAAAAAATAATTATTTGGAAAATCCCTATGTAAATCATCACTGTAGTTCAGTGCTGTTTTTATATCATTTTCGACCCATAACGCTAAAAAAATAATTATTTTCTTTGCTTCCACATTAGCAAATTCTCCATCAGAAGCAGCCAGCTCTATTTTTTCCAATCCTGCCTGTCTTGTTGCATCTAAACCAATTAATTTTGCTGTCCATTGAACGAATCCACGGTTTAATCCGGAAAAATACTCTACAATTCCAATAGGCAATTTCGCGTCCGTCAGATCTGGATATTCCCGTTCAATTTTCCGAATAATTCTAAATCCCCTGTAGGCATTCACCAGTGTTGACACCCATTCTTTTTTCCCTAGGTTAATTCGGGCTTTAAGTCCGATTGCGGATCCTAGATAGAGATCATATTCCGGAATATCACTATGGGTGTCACTCAAATATTCTAAAATCGGGATGATCTCGTTCAAATCATCTTCTAATATTTCATAAGATTCAATGACTGGTCTGTGTGCCTCACTATCCAGCATTCGTGCAGCAGCCCATGTAAAATGGGCTCGAGGATTCTCAGAAAAATTCTTCCGTGCCTGGGCTAAGATTTCCACAGCCTCTGCTGTTTGATAGTTATAAAATAACTCCACACCTTTCATCACTTCCTCATCTCCGGGAAAATCAATAGCCAAGACCATTACGTGGATTAGCAAATAATGTGTAATTTTGCGCATCAATTAAACCATAAGAGGAATTATGCCCATTCCTCGTAAATTAATAATTACAGGAGGTTCCCCCGTTCCTTGTTCAGATAAAATTCAGTCTAGATAATCTATCTATTTACCTGGAACACGGCAGCAGGCATCCAATTTATTGTACGCTTCAATGCTTGCTTTTGTATTATTAGCATCATATCCAACAGAAGATATTGCATTTTCTATTGTTTCTAAGTCCAGCATGGTGGCATCATAGGAAATATACCCTACTTTCTTTTTCAAGCTCACATCAACTTTGACAATTCCATCTAGGTCATTCAAAGTGTTATTTATTTTATTGCTACACATTCCACATTGAATGGTATTGAGCTTTATTTCAGCTTTTACGGTATCACCGCAATTCGTAACAGCCAGAATAACGATGGAACACATAATTGATTTTAGAATTTTCATTTAAACTCCATTAATTATTTTTTTAAGACCGTGAATTTACTTTTACTATTGCATTATTTAATCAACTGAATCAAAGACTTGAACCTCTCACCTTCGGCGACTCTTTGTTCCTCAAATAATAACAATTCATAAGTGGTCAATGACCCTCCTTTTTCAGATATTCGCTGTAATCCAACATCATGATTCAGTTTCTTTCGAGATGTCACCGCATCTGCAACAACCTGGATACTTTTTCCCATAGAGAGTAAATCCACGGCTGTTTGGTATACACAGACGTGAGTTTCAATTCCACAGAGTACAACTTCATCCGGATTGTACGTGCTCAATACAGAAAGATATGCATCCGAATCGCCACAGCTGAAGACATTTTTGATTATAGGAGAGTGATCCTTCATTAAATCTTTGACTTCCGGAATTGTGGAACCTAATTTATCCGGTAATTGCTCCATCCAAATTATTGGTATATCCAAAAGTTGGGCTCCTTTTAGCAAAATGACTAGATTATCCACAAATTGAGTGTTATTCTCCATGAGAGTTACTAGTTTCTCCTGAACATCAATCAAGGTTAGAATTTTTCTCATTATTCTGAGCTATTCGGATAATTTATGGTTAAAGACAGTATGCCATTCATCAATAGTTCCTCCCGTATTCACAATGGCAATACGGTTAAAATTGATCCGATCTGACAATGATATTCCTGCAATAATTTTTTTCTGTTTTTCTGCTGAAACAATTTTGTACATAAGACTCAAATGAGGATCAAAGTAGTATGGTTCCCGTTTTAAAAAAAAACTAGCTAATTTTTTCTGGAAATCAACAATAAATTTTTCTTTTTTTAATTGAATATATAAAGATTTAAAAAGAGTTTTTTCACTCACGATTTTAGAAACATACATACTGATAGGGTTGGTTTGATCACAAAATGTCTTGATCTCATCAAATGAAAAGTTTGAATCCAGTGTTATCTTTCCAACCAAGGTACAGTGAGGTGCAAATTGTGGTGAATCGTTCTCCTGAGCCAATCGATCGATCAATTCCTGCAGTTGCCCGGAGCGTTTTTCTTCCGGGATAAGCCAGGCAGAAAAAGGCATGTTAACTAATCTAGGCGGACCTGATCCATTTGATCAAAAATATCCGACAATTTCTTTTTAGATATTTTCAATGCACCGGGAAAGGCATTCCTTTTATTCATTCTTGTTTTCAAATGGTTTTTCCCTGAACTGAATTGCATTCCACCCAGAAGATCATCTGTGGTGATCTCCATCATTTTTTCCAGGTGCTCTTCTCCTCCATATTTACATAAAATGTTGATCGCAGTCCAGCGAACCCTATAATTGGGGTCTTCCAGGAAATGAATCATTTTCCCTAGAATTTCAGGATGATCTATAATATATTTTTCAAGTACTCTGACCGCTGTATTCCTTGAATCCCAGGATGTTCCCCCGTAAGAAGCTAAATCCAAGAGCTGATGATAATTAGAATCTGGGTCAATCATTGACAGTTTTGAAATCCCTGAATTCCGTACAATGTCATTGTACGACTCCCTCCCAAGAATAAAGTCCATATATTCCATTAATGAGTCTTCATTGACCTTCGCCAGGGAGTTCACGGCAGATCGAACAAGATAATCATTCGGTTCGTAAAAAATGATATCCCTAAGGAATTCAGCTGCTTTTTTTCCTTTCGAACTCTTGAATAAATTCAGTATTCTACTCCTGACTCGTTCATCCTGTTCACTTTTATAGATATTAATTAATTTTGATTCTTTACCCTTCATTTTCAATCTTGAAAGGGCTGAAGCTGCTTCTTTTCTTACACCCCAGAATTCATCAAATTCCATCGAATGAAATAATGCTTTGACATTTTTATTTCCGGTTTTTTTCCTTCCCATCTCTTCCGCTGCCCAAACTCTGTCATTTACATTTGGAGCATGGAACAACTGATGGGTCAATTCCTTATTTGATTTTTTATGCTTCATAAACTTTGGAATCTGAAACCCTTCATCAAACACGACCATTGATGGTTCTTTTGATGGAAAGAAAAATTCCTGTTTTGTTTTAATTAAATTTTCTTTGAAACGATTAACTGTACCGTCATCAATGAGAACAGTAAAAGGAAGACGGAATATAGAGGAAACAGTAGTGTCCTGAGTCTGTTCAACAGTAATGATTGTTCTTTTCTCCTTTTTGTCATACCGATGATTAACGGTCAAGTCAGGAAGACCGGGCGCGTACATCCATTGGTCAAAAAACCAGTAGAGATTTTTTCCCGTTGTCTCCTCGAATGCTTTCTTCAGATCATTGGACTCCACATTTTTATAGGCATTTTCTCTGGTGTAATACTGCAAGCCTTTTTGAAACGGTTTTTCTCCCAGAATATCTCGAAGCATATTCATGACAATTGCACCCTTAGCATAAACGTTTGAATCAAATAGATCATTGGAGTCCTCATAATTGAAAAAAACCATGGGCTTTTTATCGTGAGCAGCATATTTTACTCCCCTCACCTCCTGATATCTGTAGTACTCCTTTTCCAAAAAACCGTATTTGTGCTCCGCCCAAATGAGTTCCATGAAGGATGTAATGCCTTCATTTAGCCAAATGTTTGCCCAGTTTCTAGTGGTTAACAGGTTCCCATACCACTGATGAGCTATTTCGTGAGCCACCAGCCATTCACTTGAATGGTTGGGGTGTGCTGATTCAGTGTGCATGGTTCTGTCTGTCATATGAGAAAGAGTAATATTTTCCATCCCTCCCCACATGAAATCTTCAATGATTATCTGGTCATATTTTTCAAAGGGGTAGGAAAAACCTGTATATTCATTGAATACGGTCAGCATCTCAGGTGTAAAACCAAAAGATCTCATGGCATCATCACGATCATGCTCTGGGTATACCCAGTACGAAATGGGAATAGATGATGAATGATCCTTCACCTCCCTGTACTCACCTACTACAA
>CAZOUJ010000161.1:0-4207 GCA_964582955.1 uncultured bacterium | reverse complement strand
ATTCTGAAGAAATTCGAAAAAATATTTCTGATCTTTCCCGACAGAATGAGGTATTGATTCTCCCTGGAACTTTTTATTATGCCTACCGAAGTGAAATTAGAAACAGAGCAGAGGTGTTCAATCCCAATGGTGCCCTGGTTGCTCACTATGATAAACAATTCCCCTGGCTACCGTACGAAATGACCAAGCCAGGCAATGAAATAACAGTGGTTGATATCGATGGTAAAGTTAGTGCTGGAATATCTATATGTTATGATATGTGGTTCCCAGAACAGGTTAGGGATACTATAATGAAAGGTGCTGAAATCATTCTTCACCCCAGTTTGACAAGTACTGAAGATAGAAAACAAGAACTCATATTAAGTCAGGCCCATGCGATCATGAACCAGTGTTACTTCATTGATATAAATGGTGCGGGGGTTGGCGTAGGAGAATCAATAATTGTCGGTCCAGAGGGAGAGATTATATCTCAAGCTGGTAAGGATGAAGAAATACTTATCGTTGAGTTAGATATAAATCAACTTCGAAACGTAAGGGAAGTAGGGACTGAGAATGTAACACTTAGTTGGAAACATTTCACAGAAGGGCTGGAACCAACTTAGATTGACCACTATAAAAATAAATACAGATATTCCCGGACCAAAAAGCCGTAGACTCGCAGAGAGGCGGAGGGCATCTGTTGTAAATGCTCATGGATCGGTGTCCCCCATTTATGTTTCGAAAGCAGAAGGATGCTATATAACTGATGTTGATGGGAATATATTTTTAGATTTTGCCGGAGGCATAGGGTCAATGAATTCGGGACATGGTCACCCGAAGATTTTTGAAAAGGTAAAAAATCAACTTGAACATTATCTCCATGTTTGTTTCACAGTCTCTCCATATGAACCTTATATCTTACTGGCAGAAGAATTGAATAGAATTACACCTGGAAACTTTAAAAAGAAAACTTTGTTGGTAAACAGCGGTGCTGAAGCTGTAGAAAATGCAATAAAAATAGCACGCTGCTATACAAATCGTTCACGGATAGTCGTTTTTGAAAGTGCATTTCATGGTCGGACATTTATGACCATGTCTTTAACACATAAAGAAAATCCTTACAAAAAAGGATTTGGTCCACTAATGCCCGATGTTTACAGATTACCGTTCCCATATGAAAAGATATCAGATGGTATTGATAGATTCACCCCTCCACTATACAAATTACTGGAAGAACTTAGTCCAGACACAATTGGAGCAATCGTAATCGAACTGGTTGCAGGAGAAGGTGGTTTTATGCCTGCTCATCCTAGATTCATTCATGAATTAAGAGAAGTATGTACAGAGCATGGTATCGTACTGGTGATTGATGAAGTACAAACGGGTTTCGGTAGAACAGGAAAATTGTTTGCTTGTGATTGGTATGATATAGAACCTGACATTATCACTTTAGCTAAATCCATGAGTGGCGGACTGCCCATATCAGCAGTAACGGGCAGGGAAAACATGATGGATAGCGTACATGTTGGAGGCTTGGGCGGAACATTTGGGGGAAATCCTGTATCCTGTCAATCAGCTCTTGGAGCCATTGAAATTATTAAACAATTGGTCACCGACGGTAGGCTCGAACAGTTGACTTATCAAACTTCCAATAGAATGGATCAAATAGCTAAAAAATCGAGATTTATATCTGATTCAAGGGGAATTGGTTGTATGTACTCACTTGAAATCTGTGATGGCAGCTTAGAACAGTTACCTTCAAAAGAAAAAGCAGATCAAATACTAAATGGCTGTCTACAGGATGGTCTTTTAATGATTTTATCTGGTGAGGATGGCAATGTAATTAGAACTCATTTTCCACTGTCTATTTCGGACGATGATTTGGAAATTGGAATGTCTATTATTGAGAAGCACCTTTTGGAGTAAAATAATGACAATAAAAAAAATACTGATTAACGGTCAATGGGTAAACGGAGAGGATCGTATTGTTGAAATCCGTTCTCCACATAATAATAAATTGATTGCAAATGTGTCTCATGCCTCAAAAAGTCAAATGGAAGAAGCACTTGCTACAGCTTCAAGCTCATTTAAGATAGTCAAAGATTTACCCGCACACTCAATTTCAAATGCATTATTAACCATTCGCGATTTTATTAAAGATAATTCTGATAGATTTACAAAGGCTCTGGCAATAGAGGCGGGAAAGCCAATTAAGATTGCCCGGGTAGAAGTAGATCGCGCCCTTCACACATTTGAAACAGCTTCCGGTGAAGCAATGCGATTGTATGGAGAAACTTTTCCGGTGGATCAAAAACCTTGGGGTGAAAATCGGTTTGCAATAGTCCACAGATTTCCCCTTGGTGTTGTTTCAGCTATCACACCATTTAATTTCCCTCTAAATCTGGTGGCCCATAAAATTGCTCCTGCAATTGCTTCAAAGAACACATGTGTACAGAGACCCGCTACTCAAACACCACTTAGTTCACTTCTTTTAGGTGAAGCAATTATGGAAACAAAGCTTCCAAAGGGAATAGTAAATATTGTGCCATGCTCTACAAAAGTTGCATCCTTAATGATAGAAGACTCGCGAGTGAAATTACTATCATTTACTGGTTCAGGAGCTGTTGGATGGGGTTTGAAAAAACAGGCTAACAAAATACCGGTCTGCCTTGAACTTGGGGGAAATGCTGGTGTAATCATACATTCAGATGCAGATTTAGAATATGCTGTCACTGCCTCTGCCAATGCTGGATTTCTCTATTCCGGGCAAAGCTGTATTTCTGTTCAGCGTATTTATGTTCATGAAGATGTTGCAGATGATTTCACCCACAGGCTGATAGAAAAGGTGAAGACATTTGTTTTAGGTGACCCCTTGAATGATGACACTGATATTGGTCCAATGATTAGCAAGGAAGAGGCTGTTCGGGCAAAAGAGTGGATTGATGAAGCTCAGGAATCTGGGGCAAATATTCTTATTGGGGGTGAACGAAATGGTGCTTTTCTGAAGCCCACAATACTTGCAGAAACCACACCTAATATGAAAGTTAACTGTCAGGAAGTCTTTGCTCCTGTAGTCACCATTCACATATATAAGGACTTTGAAGATGCTGTAACTCAGGTTGATAATTCAGTTTATGGTCTTCAGGCAGGGGTTTTTACCCAAGATATAAACCGGATCAGGCATGCCTATAAAAATATAAGAGTTGGTGGACTAATGGTAAATGAGGTACCAACATGGAGAATCGATCATATGCCATACGGAGGAGTAAAAGAATCTGGCAATACACGGGAAGGAATTCGTTATGCCATGGAAAGCATGACAGAAGAAAGATTGATGATCCTTAATTTCCGTTAGCAACTATTAGTTGTAATATTTTATAATGTATCTATATACATCAATTGTAATTTTTCAAATATTTTCTTAAATGTAAGGGATTAGTAAGTGGATAAATCCCACTTCAATAGACCCCACCCCCCACTTTTTTGCAAAGAAATGGGGATATATCAATTTTCTAAATTAGTTACCTACACATGCTCCATTATCACAATGAACATTTGGAGGAGAAACAAAATCACAATCAGATAGGATTTCATACTGAATATTTAATGAATCATTTAGCTCGTTATATTGAATTACTTTGTTACTCAGAAATGTTGAATCAACATTTACAATAGAATACACCAAATATTCCCAGTAACCACCACACGGTTTTGCACCAAAACCTATAAATCTACAGTTATTATCATCACTGCAAACAGGGATACTAATAATATCAATAATTTCCAGTTCTAATTGTTCTAATTGTGAAAAATCATTCGATTCAGAGTGGCAACTACCATCATTGTAGGTTGCCTGGTAATTATAATTGATAGAAGTACTATCTGTACAACCACAGATGTTATTGCCACCCCATTCGTCTGCACAATCTTTTATACAATCATTAGATGGGTCATCATCACATACACCACAACTATCTAAATATGCAAAGCCACCTTCAGTATCAAATGTAACCCAAGTGTCATGACCTCCACAGTCAATTGGGCTGGGTTCCCTTGCTTCTTCACAATCCCAAAAAACCAACGCAATAAATAATAATAGAGTAATTCGCTTAATCATTCCCAAAGCTACCTATAATCTCAATAACCAAACTCTTTCCATTTTATCCTATCCCCACTTTTTTACAAAGAGGTGGGCGAAATTTGTAAATGATGAGTATTTCAAAATTTT
>CAZOUJ010000160.1:0-4224 GCA_964582955.1 uncultured bacterium | reverse complement strand
CAATTTAATATGGAATCTTATCTGCCTTGATTTCGACTAAAACATTTCTGATGAGTTGTAAGTGTTCCAAAACAGAAGGAGAAGAAGCATCCAATACAATAGCCAATAGGTCTGCTTCAGTTGTTTCATGCAGGGTAGAGTGAAAACTGGCAACCAGATGATGAGGTAATTTCCGAATGAATCCTATTGTATCACTCAATAAAAAGGTATGGGATGAATCAATATCCACTGAACGGATAGTCGTATCCAGAGTCGCAAATAACTGATCTTTAATATAAACATCCGCTCCGCTTAATACTTTCAACAAGGTTGATTTCCCGGCATTTGTATATCCAACTAAGGCAACTTTAAATATTGACTGACGGCGTTTTCTCTTAATTTCTTTTTCCTTTTCAATTTTTACTATATCCTTCTTCAGTTTTGAAATTCGTTTTCGAATGAGCCTGCGGTCAACTTCAATTTGGGTTTCTCCTGCTCCGGCTCGTGTCCCGATTCCACCCATCTGCCGTTCCAAATGAGTCCACAAACGTGTTAGCCTAGGAAGGAGGTACTGTAAATGTGCTAATTCAACCTGAGTTTTTGATTCTTTAGTAAAAGCATGCTTATTAAATATATCTAAAATTAGTGAACTACGATCTAAAACTTTGATTTCTCCACAAATCTTATGGTAATTTTTGGTTTGGGTTGGACTTAACTCGTCATCAAAAATAATGAGGTCAATATCCAGTTCCTTTGCCTGATGAACTACCTGTTCCGCTTTTCCCTTGCCAATATAATAAACGGGATTTATCTTTTGAATTTTCTGTGTAATCGATCCCACCACATCTGCTCCTGCAGTATCAGCTAATAGACTAAGTTCCTCTAAGTGTTCTGCGATAATTTTTTCTGTATTTTTTTGATGAATAACCCCCACCAATAAGGCTCTTTCCCTGTTTTTTAAATTTCTTTTGGTTGCCATAGAAACTATTGTCTGGATTTACTCGTACCCAAAATACTCTCTAGAAGAAAAAATATGATTGCTAAAATTAAAAAACCTCTCCAAAGAGATGATCCATAACGGATATTTTTTAAATGGTTTTTCATGTCTGTTTGAGGTAGGATCCATCGAATGCGATCATGAGAAAAAAGATTAAATACTTCATCCTTAGATAACCGTTCCGATGGATATTCAAATTTCGATAACCGTGTTGAAAATGATGCATACGGCCTTCCATTACTTAACACGTTATATGAACCCAATTCTTCTGTATGGATAATTTTCAACTGTTTTGCACTATAGTCTGGAATTAATTGAACTTTTTTCCCACTTGGAGTGAGTAATGTCCATTCTGATTTTAAATCTTTATCCTCCAAGCTGATCATCTTAATTCCTCCCGCATATATCGGTTTTGTATTGGATTCATCTGTAGCTAAATAAAGAAGAATCCGATGTAACAGAGATACCGCCAATCCTTTTATGGGAAAATCACTCCAATTTAAATCCATAAGGGAAGTAAAATAAAATAGAGTGCCTCCAAAAACCGGTATTTCCAAAAGATATGGATCGCTATTATTCAATGTAAGTACCGGGATCTGATTAAACGGAGGAGTAATTTTCATGTATTGAAATACTTGAGGCAGTTCATTTTCAATATTTCTTAATTTTAAATCATTTAGAATAGGATGATTATTTTCAGCGATAGAAACAGAGTAGAATGATTCTCCCGATACCGAGTTTAATCCTATGACTTGAGGTAATCGTAATGATTTTGAACCGATGTCATCTAACTGTGTTATAGAGCGTTCACCGGCGAACCAAATAATTCCTCCTCCTCCATTCAAAAATATCTGAATATCATCAATAATATTTGGACTTAATATACCAGGATTATATATTATCAGTACATCAGTATAATCCAACGGAAGGTGATCCAGATTTGAATTTATTTTAGTTACAATCTGAAGAAAGCGAGTATGATTATCAATTGCTGACAGCGCAGTTTCCAATAGAAAGGTTTCTTCCACCGACCTACCTATAACAGTACAAAAAATTTGTTCAGGAATCGTGAAATCAAATGAAAGATGATTATCAAGTAAATAATCATCTTCAGGAATTTCTAAATTACCTTGAATGACTCCACTCATACCTGGATACACTTGATAAATAAAATCTTTTCTTTGCTGGCTTCTGAACGATGCAACCACCTGTCCTAATCGTTCATCTTTCAGAAATAATTGCACCGGAATATTTCTTTTATCCTTTAAACCATCATTTTTTACTTTAGTTTCTATCTTCAAAAGTGAATTAGGAAGACGAATTTGGCTTAAGATATCCACATCTAGGAGAGATAGATTATTGGTCAATTCCTCTTGAGTAATACCATAAAATCGCCACCCAGTTTCTGATGTGTCTGCCAGAAATTGCGATACCGGGATATAATTATTCATATCGGCATGAATTTGTTTTGAAAAATCACTGATGATAAAACATTCTTTGTTGGGTTCAAAGGCATCCTGCATTTGTAAAACTGAATCCACTTTCAAAAATAGATGATCTTCAGTATTAGAAATTTGAACTCGTTCCAATGCAGTTCTCAAGGACTTATTCCCAGGATTTCCATTATAAATCTGACTCAGGGGATTTGTTTGATAACAATAAAATTCTGTGAACTCATCGTAGATGTTCGCAATATCTAATATATAGGATTTCCCATTATCTAGCAGAGATTTTCCATCACTTAACATAGACATACTGGCCGAATTATCTAAAATGATAACCACTCTAGATTCTTTTTCCCCGGCAATCCAAGCGGGAATAAATCCTTTAAGAACGGGACGAGCAGCCATTAAAATAATACAAATAATAATTAGCATCCGAAGGAGCACCAGAAGCCATTGACGTATTTTTAACCGTCTGATAGTCTCATATTCCAATTCACGTATATATTTCAATGAACTGAATTCTATCTCTTTAGTTTGACGTAAACTATACAGATGTATAATAATGGGAATAGATGCAGCTAGCAAACCCCACAACATAGATGGTGTAAGAAAAATCATTAAATTATACTCCTGAACAATGTCATCACCCCTCCTGATATAATGGGGATCATTAAATTATCATCTACGGGTATCTAACTTAATTCGATCAGACTAGCTGTTAAAGATCCAGCAATACGATTAATCCATATTACCGATGGGAAAAATATCGAAATAAAAATACATGAGACTAATCCTCCTGCAAACCCCTCAATTGTTTTTTTTCCAATCTTTATTCTTCCATATCGTTGCCCGATTAATGCAGCAACCGTATCTCCCACACTCATAAAAAGAAGGGCTAATACTGCAATATCTTTTTCAAAAATAAAAACACTGATGGTACCTCCAATAAATGCCCATGTTGCTCCGGTCAATTTTCCTTCTAATTCGTGTTTTCTCAACATAGATGAGAAAAATATTCCAAACCACTTTTGAATCCATTCAATGTGATATCGGAAATAATCAACTGTCACGAAGAAAATTGTTACAGAAAATAAAATCCACACCATTGTTATTCGGTCTTGTACAAAGAAATAATAACTCAAGGGGATAACCGAATTACCTAAATGGATAACTTTACGTTTTATTTCTTCTGTTTTGAGTAGCAACTATTTTTCCATCATTTGATTGAATATATCCTGCATATCCTCTATGCTGATAATAATATCAACAGGAATCGATCTTTCTAACACAGTTCCAGGAACAATTGATTGATCTAAAACCGTAAAGGGAATCAAAGTTGTATCCTGTTTATAATCAATTTTACCTAATATTAATCCAAATTTTTTTTAATTCTTTTTCTGCTTCTGTTTTACTGAGTTGATACAGATTTGGAACTTGGAAAAAATTTGGTGGTTTTCCCTGACTCACACTTACATGAATCCCATTTCCTTTTCTCAAAACATCCCCCTCTCTTGGGGATTGCCAAATTATTGTCCCTTCTTTTTTATCCGGATGGAAATCAAAATATACTGTATCCAACAGCAAGCCGACTTGCTGTAGAATAAGTTCACCGTTTCTTCTTGACTGACCAATCAAATTAGGAACCTCAACCAGTCGTTCAGGGTGAGATATTGATAGACGAACAGTACGGCCTGCCTTAACACGGGAATAGGGTTTAGGAAATTGATCCATAACAATGCCAGATAGAACAGCATTTGTAAACAAAGTATCATTTATTACCGCTTTAAATCCTTCAGATTCCAA
>CAZOUJ010000159.1:0-4277 GCA_964582955.1 uncultured bacterium | reverse complement strand
GCTTTTTTTTTAACCATAGCATTTTCTATTTTGTATTTATTAAATCAAAAAATGCTAGTATTGGAAAAATATATTAACAAATTAATAAGTGAATCAAAACCGTTATTAAAGAATATATTTTCAATCCTATTTAATGTATTAAATGGTTTTAGTCAATTAGGTAAATCCAAAAATAGGGCGGTCATTTCTTTTTACACTACATATCTATGGGTAATTTATTTTGTATGTACCTATTTGATCGTAATAGCTGTCGGGGTTGAACTGAACTGGCACCAGGTAGGATTATTACTCATTGCAACCACGTTTTCGATTTCTGTTCCTGCAGCGCCTGGCTATTTGGGAACATATCACGCTGTTGTCATTTATATAATGGTTTCAGTTTTTGACATAGATTTGGCAATTTCTCAATCTTTAGCAATTATTCTACATGCGGTTGGTTTGATTCCTTTTATAATTGTAGGAGCTTGGTTTTTTGCTAAAAGTTCAGTCCAAATTTCAGAAATAAAAAATGTCTAAAAAACCATATATTTATGATGCTATTTTTATTGATAGGGATGGAACTTTAAATCCTGATCCTGGTTATATTTCTTCATTGCATGACTTTCAATTATTTTCTTTTACATTGGATGGCCTCAAAAAATTGTCTATACTATCTCCTCATCTTTGTATTATTACAAATCAGTCAGGAATATCGAGGGGATTAATAAAAAAAGACGAATTGGATAAAATCCATTCTTATCTAATCGGTAAAATCGAACAGGAAAATATGGTCATTTCCGGATTATATGTGTGCACTGATCTTCCGGGGACTGGATCAAAGCGCAGGAAACCTCAACCTGGGATGTTTTTTGAAGCTGAAAAAGATTTATCTATTAAATTGAATCAATGCCTGATGATTGGTGATTCCATTGCAGATATGAAAGCTGGACACCGTCTTAATATGGATACAATGCTGGTACTTACTGGTAGAGGACAAGAAACACTTGAAAAAATATCTGATAAAAATATTTCCTTTACTGTAAAAAATCTGTATGAAGGTGCAAAAACACTTTTGAATTCAAAAATTAAATGAAAATTGCAATCTTGATGGGAAGTGATTCGCCGGAACGGGAAATTTCAATGAAAACCGGAAAAGCTATTGAAAAGGCACTCCTAAGTAAGTCTTATGATGTTGAATGTATTGAATTTTCCGATGACCTAGGTTCCACTATTTCAAAATTATCCAATTATGAGTTTGTTTTTAATGCGCTCCATGGGGGAATTGGAGAAAATGGTACAATTCAGGGATTGTTAGAGTGTCTGAATATTACCTATACAGGCTCAGGTGTATTTGCTTCATCTGCATGTATGAATAAACATTTTTGTAAATCCATTGTATCAAAAATGGGGTTTAAAACACCGGATTGGATTTTGTTAAAAAAAGGAGTGCAGATTCCACTTTTAGAATATTTCCCTATTATAGTAAAACCGAACTCCCAGGGTAGTACTGTTGGATTAACGCTTGTTGAAAGTAGCGGAGATCTAGAAAAAGCTATAAGATATGCTTTTGAATATGATGATGAAGTTTTATTAGAAACCTTTATTTCGGGGAGAGAATTAACGGTTTCAATCGTTGGGAATGAAATTCTGCCCCTTGTGGAAATTATACCTTCAAATAAGCTGTATGATTATGAATGTAAATATTCACCGGGAATGAGTCACTATGTATGTTCTCCCGAGCTTCCAGATCATTTATCGGAAGAAATAAAGAAAACGGGGGAAAATATATATAAGCAAATTGGTTGTACTAATTATGGGAGAATTGATTTTCTATTAAATGAAGATAATATCCCTTGGTTTCTTGAAGTGAATACCTTACCCGGTATGACTGCTACAAGTCTGTTACCTATGGCAGCTCTTGAAATTGGATGGTCGTTTGAATTGCTTATTGAAACAATCTTGAACGAGGCTATGCAGTTATGAAAAAATGGATGGTTGTATATACGAAACCTCGTCACGAAAAGATAGCTTATAAATATTTATGCAAAAAAAATATTAAAACATACTTACCTCTTGTTAAAGAAAAACGAAAGTGGAGCGATAGATATCAGTGGATTCAAAAACCTATGTTCACAAGCTATATTTTTGTGTATGCTGAAAAAAATGAATCTTACAATATAGTTCAGACTTATGGTGTTCATCATATCATTAAAATTGGTGGTGAAATTATTCCCGTTCGTGAATCCATAATTGAGGGAATCAGGCAATTAATTGAGGGAGGATTTAACCCTGAACCCACGGATTATTTTGCAGTTGGAGATGAGGTTGAAATTATTCAAGGACCATTAAAGGGTATGACAGGTCAGATATCCCGTATCAAAAGGCAGGATTATTTTATATTAAAAATTGATGCTATTCAGCATGCTATCCAATGTCAAATTGAAAGACGATGGCTAAAAATGATGGGAAAAAGGATATAGAGAGCATCTGTTTAATTTATAGTAAAGAAAGAAATCATGGCATTATCATTTTACAATACTCTCAGTAAAAAGAAAGAAAACTTTATCCCGATTAAGGATGGCAATGTAAGATTATATACGTGCGGACCAACCGTTTATGATGTAGCCCATGTCGGAAATTTCCGCACATTTATTTTTGAAGATTTATTAAAACGTTTTCTCATGTATAAAAATTACTCTGTTACTCATATTATGAATATAACGGACGTAGATGATAAAACTATCCATCGATCCATTAAAGAAGGCATAACTTTATCTCAATTAACTCAAAAATATACGGATCTATTCTTTAAGGATTTAGCTTGGCTAAAAATTATACCTGCTGATACATATCCTAAAGCAACTGATCATGTACCTGAGATGATTGAAATAATCCAAATACTAATCAAAAAGAAATTTGCATACTTAACCAAAGATAATTCTATTTTTTTTAAAATTTCAAAATATCCTGAATATGGAAAATTGATTAATATTAAAAGTGATTACCTCCAATCATCCGAACGCATCTCCGAAGATGAATATAGCAAAGACAACCCACATGACTTTGCATTATGGAAAGGGCATAAATCTGAGGATGGTGACATTTGGTGGAATTCGCCTTGGGGAAAGGGCAGGCCCGGGTGGCATATTGAATGTTCCGCCATGAGCATGAAATACCTTGGAGATTTTTTTGATATTCATTGCGGTGGTGTGGATAATATTTTTCCTCATCATGAGAATGAATTAGCACAATCATGTGCAGCTACAGGATCCAATTTTGTTAAGACATGGCTTCATGCTGAGCATTTGCAGATTGAAGGTGATAAAATGAGTAAATCGGAAGCGAATTTTTATAGTGTTGATGATCTTAGAACTCAAGGATTTTTTCCTGAAGTTGTACGATACCTCCTGTTAAATGGTCATTATCGTACTAAATTAAATTTCTCTATAACAAAGCGTTTAGAAGGTGAACAGGCAATTCAGAGAATAGTTGATTTATCCTCAAAATTAAAATCAATTGTAGATGATATTAAAGTGAACCCAGATTTATTTCCAAAATCACATAAAGAATTTTTAAATGCACTTGATGATGACCTGGATACACCAAAAGCATTGGCAGTTTTGTTCACATGGATTAAGAAAATGAATAAAAAAATAGAAGAAATAGGATTGAGCGAACAGACTGCTTTATCAGGATTAAATTTTCTGAATGCAGTAGATGATATCTTTGGTATTATTCCTAACCAAATTGAAATCCCAACGAATATCCAACAACTGGTTGACAAAAGAATTCTTGCTCGAGAAAATAATGATTGGAATGAATCTGACAGAATAAGAGAAGAATTGTTTAATTTGGGGTGGAAAATTGAAGATACGCCTGATGGGTACTTTTGCAAACCTTTATGGTCATATAAACAACAGTAATCTATAAAAATAAATAATTTTATAATTTTTTCAAAATAGTTTGATATTATTGTATCATACGAGATATATTTATAGGCTTGATTATAAATATAATTATTAATAATGCCCCTTAAATAGGATGGAAATAAACATTGTTTGTCGAATTCACAGAAAAGTTGTTGCATATGGCGAGAAAAATGGAGGGGCAATTTAAAGTATTTTTTGCCGATGTAGCTCAGCTGGTAGAGCAGCTGATTTGTAATCAGCAGGTCGTGGGTTCAAATCCCTCCGTCGGCTCTTAATTAAAAATATTATGAATAATGAATTTGATATTTGTGCTACTACTACTTGTATTGTTACAATGCTTGAGTTATTGTGTATGGAGAATCGTATGGG
>CAZOUJ010000158.1:3480-4281 GCA_964582955.1 uncultured bacterium | reverse complement strand
CTGTATGGTGTTTCCTGTTATGGATAGGGAGCTAAGATCTATTGTGGTTTCCGTCCAACTTGAAGATGATGGAACCATTATCTCAGAATAATCGCCACCATCAATACTGACGAGGATCTTTGCCTCTTCAGAATAACTACCGGTACCACAGGTACCAGAAGGCTGCGGAAAATAACTGTCAAACACCAGCGCCATCTGACCAGAAGCGTTCAGGACCTGCGAGGCTAACATAATATTCGTAGCCGGAGCAGAGCTGCCCGCTCCATCATCATTTGCAAAAACATATAGTCCAGTGAGCGGAGGTATAGCACTCATCTCACCAGTCTCCCAGGATGTTCCATTTCCTGCATCGCTTATATCTGTATAGTTTCCAAACCCATTCTCAAAATCATCCTCCGCGAGGTTCTCAAGCCCACCAACCTCAATAACAAAGTTGAGACCTACCCCACCATTGTTAGCCAACAAGAAGCTGGTTGACATGGTTGTACCCTGGGCAAGGGTCTCAGATATAGTTGTGTCAGATAAAGTGAGAGATGGGGGAAGTGTTGAGGTGCCCTCTAACAAAACCGAAACGCTTGGCTCATCCTCATCATCACTTTCCAGCGTAAATGTTCCTGTATATGTGCCGGCAGCAGAAGGCGTAAAATCAACAGACACCTGTTCATCTGTTCCCGGACCTATATCAAATGAGCTGGCATGGGTGCTTGAAAACCCTTCACCCTCAATTGACCAGCCTGTAACATTTAAAACATCGGTACCAACATTGGACACCTGAATGTCCAGGGTCTCTGTGCTCTCAGT
>CAZOUJ010000158.1:0-3470 GCA_964582955.1 uncultured bacterium | reverse complement strand
TATACATTTCCATAGCTCAGTGTGTCCTGTGCAACATCTATATCTGGAGCACCAGTAACGCTCAGTTCAAAGGAAACCAAAATTTCAGGATTTGCAGGGTCATTGCTGCTGACATTAATATTTGTGGCATATTCTCCTGCATAGACATTCTCAGTGGTGATAGTAAGAGTGGTCAGAGCGGTCGAATCAGGACCAATACTACCGCTGGCAGGATCAATGCTGAGCCAATTGCTGGAAGATGTGTTTGCATACATGGTAGGCCTGTACAAAGACATTAGTGCATGCGCACGCTCAGACTGCCCCGGTGTGAAATGGTCCATACATTGTCCATTATTATAGGACATATAATTATGAATGGGGTCCTCTCCTTCCTGCGGACATGTGTCAAGCCCCTCTGGACAATCCCAGTTTGGATTTGCAGCATAGGGTGTATCATCCACCTCATCTCCCGGCTCGACACAACCGCCCTGAAATGTATGATAGAGACCAATATAGTGCCCGGCTTCATGTACACCCACATCTCCCGTATTGTATTCCGGTGGCAGACTTCCACCGGGCAGTGATCCCGAGTGGAGAACTACGCCGTGCATATAACTGTCCTCAGGATACATGAACGGAAAGGTGGCATATCCCAAGAGTCCGCCCTGGAGATCACACAAATACCAATTAAATGTGCTAATGGGGTCAATGGCCAGAGTGCCCTTCATCTCATTTTCCTCAGGGGTTCCATAAGAATGAGTGGACCATGCAGTATTATCGATCCTATCTATACTTATAAGCTCGACCTGGAAATTTTGGTCTGCCAGGCTTTCGCTCAGAACCTCCATCTGTTCATAAATCTGTGAATCTTCAACATCGTGGCTGCCATCATCATAGCGAATGACATGCACAGCCACAGGAATCAGCGGGGTGTCCCTGGTGTCAGGCTGGTACCCACCAGTAGCTATCCATAGGTCCAGGCTTTTTCTCACTTGTTCAAGAGCTTCTTGCTCCGGATCGGCAACACCGCAATAAATTCCATCCGTAACCACACCATTATCATACTCCAGAGTTATATTGGGTTCGGTATTAAAACTGGTGGGAGGACTGTAAAAAAGTCTGCTGATTGGGCCCGGTTCTTCCAATGAGTTAATATCCACAAATGTTTCATCCCGTACGGAAGAGGTTGAAATAGTATAGTTCAGGTTGGACCCACCGGTATTGCTAAGGGTCAGCAGTGCAGTATTTTGCTCCCCAGACTCCAGTGCAAGTGAAAATGATGTTGGGTCGGCACCAGCAACAGGAGCATTAATGGCAGAGCCGCTCACACTGACCTCGATACTTCCCTGGTCGGCATCATTGGAGACAACTGTAATTGTGCCGCTATAATCACCCGCAGATGTAGGAACAAAATCGATCCCCAGCATCAATGTTTCTCCAGCAATAATTGCTGCTGAAGAATGGGAAAGGGAAAACACATCATTATCGACCGTTATACTTGTTACCGATAGTGTATCGGTTCCAGAGTTTTGTATGGCCAGCTCCAGTGAATCACTGTATCCAACAAATGTTTCTGCAAAACTGAGGCTACTCACATCAACGGCTATGTCTGGTGCTCCGGTAACATACAGCTGAACATTTACGGATGTTTCCGGAGTGGAGGGATCATTGCTGGAAATAACAATGTCTGAAGAATAGTCTCCTCCGAACATTCCCTCAGCATCAAAATTTACGGTCACTGTTAGACTTCCACCCGGGGTCACAGTGCCATCGGCGGGCTCTGTTGTCAACCAATTAACAAACTCGCCGGGTATTGCCACAAATCCAAGTTGACAAAGTCCACCGGGAGCACTTGATCCAAGTCCTCCAATCAGGGTAGTACTACCGGTCTCAGGGTCAACCACCCGCAGCTCAGCCGCTTGTGCAGCATTATTATAGGCTGCCACATATATCTGACCGGTATAACTATCATAGCCCATTCCCTGACCATAGTTCGCATCAAACCCAATGGAACCTAATTGGGTACTTGCGCCGGTTGTTTTGTCTAAAGTGTACATGTTATCACTTTTAATACCGTAAGTATAAATAACACCGTCAGCATCTATGGCAACGGCGATTGCGCACTCAATCTCTGTTGAACCAATGGTGGTTACAGTCCCTGTTTCAGGATCAAGAGTGACAAGGTTGGAGGCACTACAGTTTGTGGTCACTCCGTAGAGTGTACCATCTGTGGGGTCTGTCGCAAGACCGGTGATACCTTGACCACCATCGACGCTTAGCGTACCCAGGTTCTCTGCGGTTATCGCAGTTGTGTCAAGTTTCCATAAATTATTAGTATGATCAACAATATAATAATATGATTGGTCATCTTTACCAAAAGAGCCGGAACCAGGAAAATTTGAACCTGCGGGGTTTGAACCAAGGTTTGGTAATGTTCCAGGCGTTGACAGGTCAAAGGAAGTCACAAAATTATTAGCCGCTTCAATAGAGTAGCCATTTGCTTCCAACAAAAAGGCAAAATCAGCGGGTTCTTCACTCTCAGAAACAGGAACACCATTCAATGGAGCAGGACCCATCGAGGAGGGATACATCCCCATAGGATAATCATCAGAATTATCTGAGTGTTCTATCAGATCATTTATTTGTGCGTGCCGTAAGCGTGTTGACTCATCCTGAATCGCTATAGAAAAACTCAGGTCACTACTACCATCATTGGTGATGGTAAATGTATGAGAGGAAGTTTCGCCCGTTAAAAGTGAATCCGATAGAGCTGCCACCGAAACCGCTATAACGGGAGGCTCATTGGCAGAACCGGAAACCGGAATGCTAACTGTTTCCTCATCCGTATCGTTTGTAGAAAGAGTTAATGTACCTGTAAAATCTCCTGCACTTGTTGGTAAAAACACTACCTGAACCGCCTGTTCCTCACCCGGGGCCAGTGTAGCAGACGAGCTCAACACAGAAAAAACCGAGTTGTCCACGGATATGCTGGAAACTTCCAGAACATCTGTACCATCATTACTAATAACAAATCCTGATGTATCTGTATGGTTCACAAAAACGGGTTGAAAATCAATGGAGCTTATGTCCACAGAGACATCAGGCGCACCGATAACAGTAAGCTGTAGCAATACCCCAACCTCCGGATTTGAAGGATCATTGCTGCCAACGCTAATATTAGCACTATAGTCACCACCATTCATTCCCGAGGCATCAAAACCTACACCAACATCAATACTTATACCCGGACCAATCGTGCCCTCTGTAGGATCAATGCTTAACCATGACTCCAAGGATGCTCCAGTGTTCGCATACATGGTTGGCCTGTAGAGTGCCATGAGAGTATGGGCACGCTCGGACTGACCAGGGGTAAATGTATCCATACAGTTATCATAGGTATAGTCCATGAAATTCTCGATCTGGTCTGCTCCCTCTTGCGGGCAACTGTCAACCCCCTCAGGACATCCAAAATTTGGTGATGCCACATAGGG
>CAZOUJ010000157.1:980-4301 GCA_964582955.1 uncultured bacterium | reverse complement strand
GTATATTATGTCAAAATGTACACTAAATCCAGTGAATCTGTTTCAGTTTATCAAGGATTAATTAATAAATATGGTGCTGATAAAGATGAATTGATAACTTTACTGAAAAATTACTCTGTAACTTATGAAAGAATTATAAAATATAGGGAATATTATGGTAAATTTTCATTGGTGAACTATTTAAAAAATATAAAGAGAATTGGTAAAAATCCATTGACCTAAATTTCCTCCCTAATTACAATTAAAACTGAAAAAAAATAAATGAATAGAAAATTAAATGACCTAATAGAGTTAGTAATTGTTTTAGGATTAGTCTTTATCCTGTTTGCTATATATGTCCCTGTATCAATTTGGGAAGAAGAAGATCGGTATGAAAATATTAGTCATTTCAGAATGAATACGATTCATAATATTCAGGAATTCTATAAGAATTTGACAGGAGATTATGCCACTGATGGACTTTGGGCAATGAATGTCGTAAATGCTGTTCGAGATTCACTTACAGCAGATTCAACCTACCTTGATAACCAATTATTGGGATTATTTCAGAATAAAATTAATTTGAACATACCGAATGGATTTGATGTGGAATTTGATACAACATTTGGTTTCCAGAAATTTCGAAAAGATACCATTATGGATACTACAATACAAGTCTTAACCTTTTCGGAACAATTGTCCAGAAATGACACAGTCTATATTCAGAAAAAAAATCTGTCTGAGATGTTAGTTTCCGAAAAATTTCGTGATGTATTGGGTGAAGAGTCTGTGAAAAGAGTTGAGTCAATTGATTATTATGATACATTTATGCCAGATACATCCATGTTTTATTGTCCCCTAACTTCACAACCATATAAAATAGAATTTATTGAAGATAAATTAAGGATAGAATCTCCCATTGAAAATATTTATAAAAAACCGAGATTTTTAATATTTTCTTTAAAAGCACAAAATCACGGTTATATTGAAGACGGAATTCTAAGTTGGTCTAAGTAGTTTTATTTATTGTTAAATCTTTTAATAACTGATTCATCCCTTTATTGTGCACAATGGGATTATCAGGAAGATAAACCGGTTCTATTTTCTCTTGTTAAGGTTAATTTTCACTCAGCCTTATCCACAATAAGGTCAAAACCTGACGAAATTCAAAATAACATAAGAACCGCTATTTCACAGATAGATGATTTTAATACTGTCCAAAAAACAACTGGATGTGTGATTCTTGATTGTACACTAACAGAGAAAGATTCTATCAATATTGGAGAATTATCCAACAAAAATGATATAGAAAAATTTCTTTTATGGACTTTAAAGAAACGATGGGGGATACAGATTAATCATCTATCATTTTCCTTTATTCCAGGCATCCTAAATTATTATTATTTCGCATTTCCAAGGCTAGTCTTAACTCAATTCAATATCATTTTAAATGAATTGGGATTGTTGAATATTTCATATCAGCCTATTGAATTATTGTTTCAATCAAAAGCAGAGGAGAATGGAGTTTTATTTAATGCTGGACAATCTGACTCTTTGTTTTGTTTTACTGATATGGGAATAATGTCGTGCAAAATTTCAATGAAAAAAAATAATATTTCATTTACAGATATTACTGGAAACATAGAGAATATTAAGACCAAAATAAACGATAAAAATTATGAAATATTAAGAGCAGAAAAAGTCAAGCGGACAAAACAATTATGGATAAACAGGCAAATTCGTCAATTAACCCCATTTCGGAATATAACTACTGATGGTATTGACCTTAGAATGAATATTCCAGATCGAATCCTAAATGCACTGGATCGGTCAATTTGCAAACATTCTGCACGGAATGAGATTAATTTTTATTTAAATCCTTTCATAAATATTTTAGACCACGAAGAGTTGGATAGGACAAGACGAAGCCTCCCACCGGAAAATGAATCTATGATTGATATAAAGGACAAGCCTAAAACCGGCGAAAAAAGAGAACCTTTATCAAAGTGGATTATGTTTTTTCTATTAATTACCTTGTCCGGATTAATTATATTAAAGAATAGCGATTTAGGATATTGGAAGGGTGAACTGATTCAATTGTTTAATCAGCTAAAATATTCCGAAAAATCAATCATTCAAAAGTCAGATAATTCAGTGGTATATCAATTTGAACCGTATGATGAGTATAATCTGGCCCAGGCAATTCTAAATGTTACAACTTACTCTTTCGAAAAAATACCACTTGAAAATATCACTTTTTTATCATCATCAGATAACAGGTATTCAATAGTTAGTACAAATGACACAATATTCTCATTATTTTCTTCAATAGGCATGATAGATAAAAATATAGAGCTAAAAGGTAATCAGTATCAAATAGACTTAACTCTCAATACAGAAGAATCAATTCCTAATGCATTTATCCACAGTGTAGAAGAAATCATCTCAATTTTTAGTAATGATCATACATTGAGTTCACACAGAAAATTGGAGGAAAAAGTGAGTGAAAAATTCATATATGATCCTCTTATACTCGGATTTACAGATTTTGATTATCCATTAAATGTTTTGAATCAAATGAAAGAATTGGGAGGAAATGTACTTATACGCAAAATTGAATACACAACATCAATTGAAAAAATGGAAAAATCCAGTTTGACAGTTTATCTATCTGTAATCAAAATGGATGCAGATTAAATGAAAATACTTAGCGGGATATATAAAGGGATGCAAATAAAAACATCCATAAAACAAAATTACAGACCGACACAAACAAAGGTAAGAAAAAGCATATTTGATTCTTTGGGCTCCCTGGAGGATTGTTCTGTTTTAGATTTATTTTCCGGTACGGGTATTTTGGGATTTGAATCTGCAAGTAGGGGTGCATCATCTGTAGTTTTTGTTGAGAAAAACCTATTCATTTACAAAATGTTAAAAACAAACGCAACATTGTTTTCCAATAATAATTTTAAAATAAAAAGAAATGATGCAATTCGATTCCTGAAAAATTCTCAACCATTTGATTTAATTTTTGCAGACCCGCCCTATAATTATTTTAACCGAAACAAAGGAATTGATGTAGATTTATTCATTAACATGATACTGGATAAATTAAATTTGCGAGGTAGATTTATTTTTGAATGTCCTTATAGAATTAATGTGTGTTACCCAGTGAAAACAAAAGTATTTGGTGAAACAAAAATTTGTGTGGGAAGAAAAGAATGAAAAAAATAATATATCCTGGTACATTTGATCCCATTCACAACGGACACGTAGATATTGCGAAACGGGCCTCTGCCATTTTTGATGAATTAATTTTTGTAATAGCAGAAAATCCACGGA
>CAZOUJ010000157.1:0-970 GCA_964582955.1 uncultured bacterium | reverse complement strand
AAAGAAAGAAAAATACTTGTAGAAAAATCTGTTAATGATATACCAAACATAAAAGTAAAATCTACAGAAAAACTTATTGTAGAATTTGCGTTAGAAGAATCTTCTGTGGCTATTATTCGCGGTTTAAGACATGTGAGTGATTTTGAATTCGAGTTTCAAATGGCATTAATGAATTACCATTTGAATCCTGATATTTCTACCATGCTTATGATTCCAGATGAGAAATATATTCACTTAAATTCCACTGTAGTAAAAGAAGTAGCAGAATTGGGAGGGGATATTTCACAGTACGTACCAAAAGTTGTATACGAGTGTTTAAACACTAAGTTTAAGCAGTAAATATTTTATAAATTCCAGCTCTTTTTTTACCTATTATTTTTTAATAAATGCCAACTTACGATTATAAATGCACCCAATGTGGACATGATTTTGAAATATTTCAATCTATGTCTGAAAGCCACATAAGTAAATGTCCTGAATGCGGTGGCAATGTCCGCCGGTTAGTGAGTGGTGGTTCAGGTCTCATTTTTAAGGGATCCGGATTTTATTTGACCGATTATTTAAAAGCAAAAGAGAAAAAGAAATCATCTGCTGAAAAAAATGGAAAAGAAAAGAAAACAACTAAAACTGATAAGCCAAAAAAAAAGAAAACTGCAAATAAAAAAAGTGAGTAGAGACTGAAATGCTGGAAAAGATAAAAATTGAAAATGGCGTTGTAAAAACACCTTCAAATCCTGTTATTCCCTTTATAGAAGGAGATGGAATAGGTAAAGATATATGGAAGACAGCTCAAAAAGTTTTTGACGGAGCGGTTGATCTTGTTTATGATGGTAATCGAACCGTACACTGGAAGGAAATATTTGCAGGTGAAAAAGCATATAATACGTTGAATTCATGGTTGCCTAAAAAAACCCTAGAGACAATTATTGAATACCAAGTCGCTATCAAAGGACCATTGACCACTCCCGTT
>CAZOUJ010000156.1:2954-4340 GCA_964582955.1 uncultured bacterium | reverse complement strand
CGGGCAAGACTCTGAGTTACAGCGGTACAGGTCTGTCTCTTGGGACAAGAACTTTGACTTTTGAAGGAGCGGGAACTTTTTCCAACTCGAATGATCTAACACTGGGGAGTGGTTCGAGTATTCTTAAAATCATTGGAACGAATACCCTTAGTGGTCCGTTAGCATTGAATGCAGGCAAACTGGATATCGATCAGAATTCAACCATATCCGGTGCAATGAGTTTGGGAGGTAATGGATCTATTGATGTGGCTTCGGGCAAGACTCTGAGTTACAGCGGTACAGGTCTGTCTCTTGGGACAAGAACTTTGACTTTTGAAGGAGCGGGAACTTTTTCCAACTCGAATGATCTAACACTGGGGAGTGGTTCGAGTATTCTTAAAATCATTGGAACGAATACCCTTAGTGGTCCGTTAGCATTGAATGCAGGCAAACTGGATATCGATCAGAATTCAACCATATCCGGTGCAATGAGTTTGGGAGGTAATGGATCTATTGATGTGGCTTCGGGCAAGACTCTGAGTTACAGCGGTACAGGTCTGTCTCTTGGGACAAGAACTTTAATTTTTGAAGGAGCTGGGACTTTTTCGAACTCGAATGCCCTGACACTGGGGAATGCATCCAGTGTACTCAAGGTAACAGGAACCAACACACTCAGTGGTCCGGTAGCCCTGAATGCTGGCAAGCTAGACATTGACCAGAACACCACACTTTCCGGAGTTCTAACTCTGGGGGGCAATGCTTCGATCGATGTAGCCTCAGGCAAGACGCTGACGTACAGCAGCACAGCAGTTTCCCTGGGAAGCCGAAAACTGACGTTGGAAGGAGCGGGAACAATAACGGCCAGCAATGCATTTACATTGAACAATTCAGGCAGCCAGCTGGAGATCAAGGGTGCTGGTGTTCTAAGCGGAGCCAAGGTGACGGTGAATCTTTCAGACGGAATAGAGATTGAAGAGAATTCGACGATTAACAGTCTGGTACTGGAGGGTACGACACCGGTTGTGATCAGTAACGGCAAGACCCTTTCGGGTGCTGTAACGGTCAATAGCAACGGAGCATTGAAGCTGACTCAGACTGGCACTCTTGGATCAACGGTGGCAAAGCTGCCGATTCAATCTACTTTTCCAAATGAAAAACTTCATCAAAAGATCTTTTTAACTGGTCAAAATCATGCGCATACCTAACATGTGATGAGCTATCGCCCCTCTCACCTTTTACAACTACTGGATAGGACAACTCAGAAACAATATCATCTAATTCTTTTTTGTCATTAACTCTAAAAGTCTTTGGAACTGGAATTCCAATTTTTTCTGCAAAGGACGATGAACTATGCTTTTTCAATGCTATTTCATAACTTTTCTTAGAAGGCAAAGCAACCTTGATTTC
>CAZOUJ010000156.1:379-2923 GCA_964582955.1 uncultured bacterium | reverse complement strand
ATACAAACCTCCATTCAGATAATTACTATAACACATGGATGAATTAAAATCTTTAGTGAACAAAAATATCTTAAATCCAAGTTTTCCTAATTCCCAAATAACTGGTAGTCCGGACCACTCGCCTCCACTGGCTATTATTCCAATCTTTCTTGTCAAGAATTTTTATCCTATAAATTAATTTAAAACTAGCGATGCCTCAAGAATTCTTATACAAATAAAATCTAATTGTAATCAGTTTTCAAAAAATAAAACTCCCATTGCTCGTTTGCATAAATCCTATAGTCATTATCAAAAATTTCATTGTAGAGTACGTGGTAGTATGTAATATCTGTGTAATGGCCATCTTCATACAAGCCGGGCCTATGATCCCTTAGAAAATCCACTGCATATTTTGGTTGGTATTGGGAAATAAGAAAACCATCTTGATCAGTACGCATAATGACTCTAAAATGGTACTCTTGAACAATTGGTGATTCTCTAATATGAGACCAATCATTGACAAGACCACCATGTTGGTAGGCTCCCTTAACATCCGGTTTAAGATGCAAAAGGGATAGATGTAAACTGTACGGTTCAATATTAAGCGAAGCTCTGACTAGGTCATTCGCAGATATCAAATCTCTATCAAATATTGTATTGACATTTGTCTCATGTGAAAAATAAGTGGTTCTAGCTGTATTATCCACAATCAGTTCGTCACCTATATAATCTCTGAACCACTTAGATGCGCCTCTACTCTCACCAGACAAACCAAAACCTTCAACTCCTGGAACGTTTTTATTCGTTCCTTTTATATTGGTATTTAGTTCCTTTAGATAATACGTTGTCGTTGAAGAGTAAAGGATAATGAATAAAATAAAGAATGCAGCATATTTTTTATTATGTGAATAAGTAATTCTAGATAACTTGTAAATTCCATATCCTGAGATTATAGACAGAGGAGTCAAAAGTACTGGAAAATAATATTCATAGTCAACGACAAAGGGTAGTGGTAAACAAATAAAACCAATCATGATTCTAATTTTAAAAGCTATTAGATTTGAGCGCAGGATAAAAAGCAACCCAAAAAAAGAGAATATAGATAGAGGACTTTTTGTTGCATATGAGTAAATTAAATTAAGTATGGGTGCTATATAGGGTACACTAAATTTTTCTCTTATATGTAGAACTGGTACTAACGGATCAGCAGCTGTATTGTATAAGAAATACAGCATTATGGTTAGGGACGTGAAGAAACCTAAGTACAGATGTTGTTTTCTAATACGGTATTTTTCAGAAATAAAAATAAAAACAAACAATATGAATGCTGTGAAAAGATAATAAACAGAGATTCTATGGCTTGTGTAAACACAAAATATTAACAGGATAAAAATGATTGTACTCTTTAAATTACGTTCCCTCTGAAAAAAAGATAAAAGGTATAGAAAAGAGAGAGGTATCAACCCAAACATCATACTACGGTTTGACATGTTCCAATAGGTACCGTCTACAAAGTATTGTGAGGAACTATAGGCTAATACTACCAATAAAGCCATCGAATAACTAGGATAAATACGGTTAGATAGAAGATAGATGGATAAGACACCCATTAAGGATAGGTAATATCCATAAATTAAAGCAAAATTTTCAATACTTATATCCATCATCAATGCGCTGGAAGCTGTGAGGACCGGGACGCCAAAGGGTTCAGAAAAAGGGTATGCACCTACATAAGAGAGGGGATGTAGGATTAAGTGTATATTTCCATGAAAAATAATATCAATTGCATATGTCATTATAACAAAACCATCATTATGGTGAGAACCATTTATTAGGGGATATCGTAAAATGAAATTCCAAAAAACCAGAGTTGTAAGAGATAGATAAGATACTCTTCTTGATAAATTCACTTAACCACCATTCCAATCGCTTTTCGGTAACACTCTATTGTTTCTTTTGCAATTGAGTCATAGGAAAATTTACCACTTGATTTCTCAAGCGCCTTTTTACCCATCGACTTTCTCAATGAAGGGTTATTTAGTAACGTTATTATAGAATCGGCCAAAGCTTGAACGTCATTGGGAGGTATAACCAAACCGTCAATTCCATCATCTACAAATTCTGAAATGGATCCTACATTTGTAACTATTATTGGCTTCCCAAATTGGGAAGCTAAAGGCGGTAAGGAACTCTGAGTTCCGTCCTTATAGGGGCATACGATTAGTGCTGAACTACGAAACAGCGCGTCCATTTCACTTATTTCAATGTGCCGATTTATTATTTCAAAGTTTTGTCGATTGACAATCAATCGTTCATACTTGCTGAAATCCTCACCAAAACCAGCTATTACTATTTTTAAATTTCTAATTTCTCTTGAAATTTGTGGCTCTGCCTTTATCAACAAATCAAGACCCTTATATTCCCAAATCCTTCCAATAAAATCAAGGATGACCGATCCATCCCATCCCATAGAGAAGTTCCTGTCTTTTATTTTTAACAGAATTTTAGAACCTACTATTTTTTCATATCTTTTAAGAAAACTGAGAGTCTTAATTGTTTAAAATA
>CAZOUJ010000156.1:0-369 GCA_964582955.1 uncultured bacterium | reverse complement strand
GTCAGATACTGGAATATTAAAGCCTCCAAAAGGAATTACGCCAACCCTTTTATCTCGTACATCATAATGAAAGACTAAATCTTTCTTGAGATTATTTCCATGAACTATAAAATAATCCGTAAAAAATTTGCTAAAAAATTCTGTAAATAACTTACCTTTACCCATTTTATCACCTGTATGGGGAGTTGGATCATGGATGGTATTAACAATAGTATATTTTCTAATAAATAATGAAATAGCTAAAATCCAAGGGTGGCCGCCACTTTGTAAATGAATTACATCTGGTTTGCTTTTTTGAATAATCTTAAGAAGTTTTGCCATAATCCAAAGATTTTTTAGACTTCGGAATCTTGGAGAATCATAACTTAT
>CAZOUJ010000155.1:0-4352 GCA_964582955.1 uncultured bacterium | reverse complement strand
TTTTGAGTAAAATATCAAAAGAAAGCGATTCAGCCTTTGTAAAACAATAGGAGATTATTGTGAAAGTAAGACCATCAGTTAAGAGATTATGCCCAAAATGCAAAGTTATTAAAAGAAAGGGTGTAGTTATGGTTATTTGTGAAATACCAAAACATAAACAACGTCAAGGATAAGATAAATTATGGCACGTATAGCAGGAGTAGATATTCCAAGGAATAAAAAGGTTTCATACTCATTAAGATATGTTTATGGAATTGGTCATTCACAAGCTGTCAATATTTGTGATAAGGCTGGAGTAAAACTTGATACACGGGTACAAGATTTAAAGGAAAAAGAGGTTATGAATATTAGAAATTCAATAACAGAATTGGAAATCAAAGTAGAAGGTGAGCTTCGTTCCGAGGTAGCGATGAATGTAAAAAGATTGAAGGACATTGGTACCTATAGAGGACTGAGGCATCGACGAGGTTTACCTGTAAATGGTCAAAGAACAAAGACTAACGCCCGGACTCGCAAAGGAAAGAAAAAGACAGTAGGAATGGGCAAAAAAACGGTAAAATCAGAATAGTATTATGGCAAAAAGCAGTAATATAAAAAGAAAAAAGAAAAAGCAATCTATAACAGATCCAGCTGGTGTTGCCCATATAAAGGCTACATTTAATAACACCCATATTACCATGACTGATAAATTGGGTAACGTATTATTGTGGGAAAAAGCAGGTACTTCTGGGTTTAAGGGCTCTCGAAAAAGCACTGCATATGCTGCCACTATGGCTGCAGAAAAAGTGGCCAAGGAAGCTATTAATCTGGGTTTAACATCTGTTGATGTACGAGTAAAGGGGCCAGGTTCGGGAAGGGAATCAGCTATAAGAGCATTAGCAGTTGCCGGATTACAAATAACCTCTATAAGGGATGTCACACCTCTTCCTCACAATGGATGTCGTCCACCCAAAAGACGCCGTGTTTAATCAGAGGCGGATGATATAATGGCAAAAAATCAAGTAGCAAGAGGGAAACTGGTCCGGAAATATGGAGCGAATATATTTGGAAATCCAAAATATGATAAATTATTAAATCGAAAACCATATTCACCTGGGCAGCATGGTCAAGGACGAAGGAGTCGATTATCAAACTTTGGATTACAGCTTAAAGAAAAACAAAAAATTAAATTTATGTACGGGTTGTTAGAAAAACAATTCAGTAATTGTTTTAAGAAAGCGGATAAAATGAAAGGTGAAACAGGAACAAACCTTTTGCAGTTATTGGAAAGAAGACTTGATAATGTAGTTTATAGGTTAGGCTTTTCGCCTACAAGACCATCGGGGAGACAATTGGTAAATCACGGGCATTTTTTAGTTAATGGGAAAAAAGTAAATATACCTTCAGCTCTTGTTAAAAGAGGGGATGTAATTCAGGTTAGGGAAAAAAGTAAGAAAATGGATATCATTTTGGAGTCAGTAAAAAGAATAAAGGGTGACCTTGATCTTTCGTGGCTTGAGTTAAACAAAGCAAAAATGAAGGGGACTGTTATTGATATTCCAGAGAGAGATCAAATGGATCAGACAATTAATGATCGTTTAGTAGTTGAACTTTATTCAAAATAAAAATAATTATAGAGGATTGTAAATGAGTAATGCTTTGGATTTAAAACTTAATGTAGAGACTAAGTCATCTTCGGATACGTATGGAAAATTTCTTTTTCAACCTTTAGACCGTGGTTTTGGTGTTACTTTAGGTAATGCCCTGAGGCGAGTTTTATTGACTAGTATTCCTGGAGCAGCAATCACTAATGTAAAAATGGATGGTGTTTTGCATGAGTTCTCAACTATTAAAGGGATTAAGGAAGATGTTGCGGATATTATCATGAATTTAAAAGGGGTTCGCTTTAAATTATTTGAAAATAAACCCGACAAAATTCATATAAAATTATCAGGGAAACATGTGTTCACTGCCAAAGATATCCAAGAAAAAAGTGACCAATTTGAGATTCTAAATCCTGATCATTATATTACAGACCTGAATGAGGACGGTAAAATTGATATGGAAATATTGTTAGGCGTAGGAAAGGGATATGTAAGTAGTGAAGAAAATGAAATACCCAACGCATCCATCGGAATGATATCCATTGATAGTATTTTTAATCCAGTTACAAAAGTAACTTTTACCACAAATCCTTTACCAGGTGCCAAAGAGGATCAGGAGAGTCTTTCTATTGAAATTTTCACTGACGGATCCATTAGTTCTAAAGATGCTATTTCTCATGCTGCTACAGTTCTTGTAGAACATCTTACGTATGTGGAAGCGATCAGTAAACCAGAGGTGTTAGAGGTTACTGAAGGAATAAGTGAGGAAAAGGTGGCTATGCAAAAATTGTTGAATTCTACAATCGACGAGATGGAATTATCAGTTCGCAGTTATAATTGTTTGCAAACAGCAGGAATAAAATATATCTATGAATTGGTCTCCAGAGAGGAAAATGAGATGTTAAAGTTTAAGAACTTTGGTAGAAAGTCACTTACCGAATTGGTTGAAAAATTAGCTAATGTCGGGCTCCATTTCGCAATGGATGTTGAAGAATATGTTGCAAAGAAAAAAGAGAAATAATCCCGTCTATGAGACATCGTAAGACCATTAAAAAATTGGGTTTATCTTCCCGCTCTCATAAGAAAGCGATGCTGGCAAATCTCGCATCTGCACTCATTACGCATAAAAAAATTAAAACAACCTATAGTAGAGCTAAAGAATTGAGACGTTTTATCGAACCTTTAATTACACGTGCAAAACGGGGAGATTTACATTCCCGGAGGATAGTTCTAAAGAAGATAAAACACAAAGATATCGTGCATACTTTGTTTCATGATATTGCACCAGTGTACTCTGATCGACCAGGAGGATATACGAGGATTACTAAATTGGGATTCAGAGATAATGACAGAGCAGAGGTTTCTGTGATTGAACTAATAGATATGATAGGTATAGACTCTGAAAAAGAGGAAAAATAAAAGGAGTTTTTACCTCACTTAATTTACTTCTCTGTTGTCAGATCCTATTAAAATAAAAATCAGGGTTGATATAATTATCACTCTGATTTTTTTTATTTCTATTTCAAATGTATTTGGAGAGAAACCTTATTTTCAAAACCGCTGCCTTTGGGTAGTCAGATATTCACTTACTTCTAAAACTTCAATAGATGAAATGCTTCAATTCGCAGTCCAATATAATTTCAACCATATTTTTGTTCAGGTACGTGGTAGAGGCGACAGTTTATACCGTTCTTTCTGGGTTCCTAGAAGTGAGATATTAAAAGATGACGCATTTGATCCTCTTGAATATGTAATACAAGAAGGTCACAAATTACAATTGAATATACATGTCTGGGTTAATGTCTATATGTTGTGGTCTGCTGAAAAAAATCCAGTAGACGAACACCATCTATTTAACCGTCATCCAGATTGGGTAGATGCTGTTAAGGAGGAAAGTTATAAATATTTGAATACTGATGAAAGATTAGCAACGGATGATTCAGGTCAAGAGGGATTTTACTTAGCTCCTAATCACCCAAGAGTTAACCCTTATCTATTAGCGGTGTTTAAGGAATTAGTGAATAATTACAATCTAGATGGAGTCCATCTAGATTATGTTCGTTATAAAAATGAATTCCATGGGTATAATCCTTTTGGAAAAGAACAATATAGAAGTGAATATAAATCCCAGAATAATTTCCATTCAGGATTTAGTAAAAATATTTTAAACAAAGAGTGGGACAGCGATTATTTGATGAAACGGGAGGAATATTTGCTTAATTCCATAACAGAACTTGTACTGAAATTGAATTCGTTCATAAAAAAATCAAATAGAGAAATAACTTTATCAGCAGCAGTAAAACCAAATATTGAAATGGCAAAAATGCTATATTTTCAAGAGTGGGATATGTGGTTGTCTGGAGGGTTGATTGATTGGGTGTTGGTGATGAACTATAGTTCCAATTTTCAAATATTTGTAGATAATATATCCGTTATTGAAAAACAAATGTCCAAAAATGAAATTAACAAAATAGTTATGGGAGTGGCTCTATATAATCAGACACCGGAAAATGCTCTGAAAAAAATAAAATATTCCTATGATGCAGGTTTTAGGGGAATAGCCCTATTTTCATACAATATAATCACAGAGCACATAAATATGATGAAACCGATATTGTCCATTAATGCTATGAAGGAGTAATATGAACAAGATGTTTTCACTCATTACCCTAAAATTGGCTTGCTATTGAAAGGGGTATTTATAATTATATGTTGACAGAAGAAAGAAAATTAGCTGCTATTGTATTCACCGATATCTGTGGGTTTACA
>CAZOUJ010000154.1:2922-4355 GCA_964582955.1 uncultured bacterium | reverse complement strand
ATATAGCTCATTATTAATTGTATTTTCGTTCAAAACATCCCCATGAGCATTGTTTTGAACTTGAACTGCTCCATTTCGAACATGAACACCGTTAATGATAGCAACAGGACAAAACAGTACGTTGTACATGTTCCGTCTCAATTCAACATCAGTTGGATTGTAATCATACATAGGGTCTATCGGAAGCGGTGAATTCCAATGATACCGAATCATCGTCATGTTAATATTTTGCTCTTCAAAAATTTCATCCAGTTCATGATTCACGGGAACACATGGATTACAACCTACATTTGTGAATACTTCTCCCATCACTACTTGACGAACTGAAGTTTCAACAATCAAAAAAACGTCATAGACCTGCGTACCAACTAAGACAGAAAATAATACTTTTTGAGTTCCAGGACTCATGCCGGTGAAAACTAAATTTTGATTGTTTTCATTTTTCCAGCTAAAGGAGGATAAATCTTCATCTGAAGATAGCACAAGGGAGTCGGAGTCTATCTCTCCTCCTATTGATTCGATGAAATCCTCGGGAAAAATAACACTCTCTTCCCCAACCCAAACAAAAACAGGAAAACCTTCTAGTACAGTAAAATTTAAATATATTATTAGGTTCTTTTCCAAATCGGAAAATTGTGCTGTAACTGTAGTTGAACCAAATTCTTTTCCAATAATGGAAAGTATGGATTCATGTTGAATTATTGAAACAATATTTGTGTCACCTAATTCTTTGAAGGAAAATGTACCATTTTCGGAATTTTCAAAAATAAGGGATTCTATAGGGATATCTAGTGTATCACCTCGTTGTAAATAGTCTTTTCTTACAGATTCATCTGCAGGAGGGTCCATTGCTTCAGGGATCAATTCACATCCCAAACAAATGAAAATTATACTTAAAATGAAAAAATGAGCTTTCACAATCTGGCCTGCAGCATCATTCTGATACCGTCAAAAGGACTGATATATCGGCAGATACCGCCTGTGCATCGAATTCCTCCCTTTTCTGTTCCATAGGAAACACGAATTGTCATTATTTGAGAGGGCTTATAGGCTATCTCACCACTGACCCATTGAGTGGTCCCTACAATTGAAGGATCTGAAGTAAAATCAGTGGTAAGTGCGAATGATAATTTACTTTTCCAGTCCACCGAAAAAATATATTCCTGATTTAAGTACTCATTCCCTCCCTTATATGCTTTTTGAACACCGATTGAACCTCCCAGTACAAATGTCCCGGTTGCTATGGAGAAATAAGCTGGAATGAAGGTAATAAATTTCTCTTTGGTTATTCCATCCAGGGAAAACTCAGTGTAGGCGCTGATTGTTTGCTGCTGGAGAATATATCCATTGTATTCCAAATCCACATATATTTCTTGGAATGGGAACTGATCTATTTTAAAGGATGGTAAATAAGACCCATCAAAATGACCATC
>CAZOUJ010000154.1:0-2912 GCA_964582955.1 uncultured bacterium | reverse complement strand
ATATGTTTCTGTGTCTGCTTGCTTGGTTAATTTCTGTTGATGTTCTGCTTGTTTGGGTATAAATTCCGGTGAGTAAAAAGGATTCACCAAGATTTTTCCTGTAATCTACGTTAAATCCTACTTCATCACCGTAATCCACTACATGAGCGAGGTTTCCTAATAAACCTACATTATCTTGCCGGAGAGAGGTAGGACCTAAATGAAAAGGCATGGATTTGGACGCCATTCTATTGTAATTTATTTTATTATCTGCAGATTCAACCCCATTACGGTATAATTTATATTCAAAAGACAGCGTAGATAAATCCAGAAAAGAACCGATGAACTGGGAATAAAATACATTTCCTGTTTCGGTCGATATAGATTCTACCGTTTTTAATAAATTTCCGTCAAATTCCTGTTCAACCATCGGAATATCATACCATTTTTTAAGAGAGCCGTATTCCAAAGTCCATTCCCACTGACCACCAAATAAAGTATAGGTAAATCCCGTGTTTAAAATGAATGCTTCCTGTTCCGGAAATTCTACAATGGTTGAGGCAAGTGTCTCCCTATCCAAGTTTTCAATCCGGACAGGAGATCTAAAATTTGTACCAGTGACATATCCCGCACCGTTCCAATCTCCGTTGTCAGGAAAATAATTTATCTGAACACCACCTACATCATAATTAGCAAATATATCCGGTGCTCTATTTGCCGATGCAGAGTAAGACGAAAATTCAGACCGAGTCCCAATTAATGACATTAATTGAAATTGTTCATTCAGTTCAATATCAATCCTAAGACCAAATGGACGGTTGTCAAAATCCAGAGATCTATCTTCAAAAAAATTAAACGCTAATCCATTTCCGAACACGGCTGTAAGATGCCCTGCATCCAGTGACCAGATATCTCGAATTACATTTAAGGATAAAGTACGAACTCCAGAAAATTCTACTCCTAATTCAGGAGGTTTTGTGTATCCATATTCCGAGTTGAGATTCCATGAATCTCCCTCAAAATTCACTGATAGATAATGTTCGATATAAGTAAATGCATCTTCAATTTGAACACTTTCACCATACCGGGAATAAATACCGCCATTTACATTTAATCCAGAAAGAGATGAGCCTATCCCAAAAAGACAGAGTAGAAGAAATGTGGTGAAACGTATTATACTTTTTATTGTTCTGGTTTAACTACAGATGTGGAATCTTCAGAGCTAACCGACGTTAATTTAAGAGCATCAACAATAATGGCTTCAATTTTTTTTTCATCCCCAGGAAGATACCCCGTGTGCTCCCACAATATCTCATTATCTGGAGAGACCAGTAATGAAAATGGAACCGCTTCTGAATTGAATTTGCTAAAAAATTTTTGTTCCGTGTCTAAATAAACAGGGAAAGTGATGTTTTTTGAATTTAGAATGGACGTTATTTTTCTAGAGGTTTTTGAATCATCTATATTTATACCCAAAACCTGAAAATTATTCTCGCTATATTTATGATGAATTATTTCCAATTCTTTCATTTCTTTAAGACAAGGAACACACCAGGTAGCCCAAAAACTGATAAATGTTAATTTTTCCTTGATGATCTTATCTGTTAAAATATTTTTTCCTTTCAAGGTCTTGATCTTCACCTTCGGAAGGCCTCGAAACTCTTTAGTGGGTATTTCTTCTTTTGAGTCTCCGTATAAAGCAACTGTGGTTAAAACAGCAATAATTAGCGGAATTATATATTTTTTTATTCTCATCCGGTTCTTTTAAAATTTAATACGGGAATTTAGTAATTTGACCGTTCTTATTTTCTAATTATTCCAAACAAGAAAATTATTTGATTATATAGAATTATTATCATGTATTTTTTTCCACGAATCCCGCAAAGGAACGGTTCGATTAAAAACAAGATCATCCGGGGTTGAATCCATTTGATCCAGGCAAAAATATCCCTGCCGTTCGAACTGAATGGTCTCCCCCGTTTTAACGGATGAGATCGCTGGCTCAATTCTGCTCTTTTTTAATATTTTTAATGAATATGGATTAAGAGTATCAGTAAAATGATCTCCATCCGGGACTTTTGCTGGGTTATCTGAAGTAAACAATCTATCATACAATCTTACTTCAGCCGGAATTGATCTATCAGCAGAAACCCAATGTAGAGTACCTTTTACTTTTCTTCCATCGCTGGCAGAACCTCCTTTGGTATCGGGATCATACGAACATCGCAATTCGATAACCTCTCCACTTTCATTTTTTATCACTTTAGTACAAGTAATAAAAAATGCATAACGTAGCCTTACTTCCTTTCCGAGAGTTAAACGAAAAAACTTTTTGGGTGCATCTTCCATAAAATCGGATTTTTCAATAAAAAGTTCTTTTGTGAATGGTATTTTGCGTTTCCCTGCATCCGGGTCTTCAGGATTGTTAGTTCCATCTACCTCAACCACTTCTCCTGCTGGGAAGTTTTCAATGACCACTTTTAATGGATCCAAAACACCCATAAATCTCAATGCAGTTTTGTTTAAATCTTCTCTCACGGAATATTCCAACAATGCCATATCTGCAGTCATGTCCCGTTTTGCCACACCGACTTTTTCCGCAAAATTTCGAATGGACGCCGGGGAATATCCACGACGGCGCATTCCAGAAATGGGGGGCATTCGCGGGTCATCCCAGCCTGAAACGTGGTCTCCTTCCACCAATTCAAGGAGCATACGTTTGCTCATAACGGTATAATTCAGATTCAATCGAGCAAATTCAATTTGCCTGGGATGATATACATCCAATTGTTCCAAAAACCAATCATATAGAGGACGATGGTCCTCAAATTCCAATGTACAGAGAGAATGGGTGATTCCCTCAATAGAATCTTCCAACCCTAGCGCCCATTCATACATAGGATAAATGCACCATGTGTCACCGGTTCGGTGGT
>CAZOUJ010000153.1:4081-4388 GCA_964582955.1 uncultured bacterium | reverse complement strand
CCAAAATCTGATCCATTGGTGATACTCTTCAGTGGAAAAAGTGATAAAATTTACTAAAAATATTCTGTAAAATCAATAAATATAAACCCTATTTTAATTTTTTATTTTTTTTTTAAATTACAGTGAATTTTCTGTTAATTTGAGGAGTAACCCCAAAATATCAACACTTTTCCACTTTTAAAAATCGAAAAAGGAATTCACTTCAGTCTGATCCATTGGTGATACTTCCTCATCAACATCTACACAACCACCCTCAACCCACCGACGCTCAATTAGGTGTTTGTAAATTCTCTCGATATCAAACTCC
>CAZOUJ010000153.1:0-4071 GCA_964582955.1 uncultured bacterium | reverse complement strand
TTATTGAACCATTTTTTCTGCGACGAGATCCATTGGTGCCCATGGTTTCTCAACCAATTGTTCATACAATCGAATAGATTTTTTTTCTTACATCTTACACACCCCTTCTGAAATTCACCACCATTTTTAATGATAAACATAGGGGTATACAGAATCTCTACCCCGTATTTCTCACCTTTCCATGATTCAATGGTGTTATCCTCTATTTTGTTATACATTTCCTCAAAATAGAAAACTTCACTAGGAATATATAATTTCAACATATCGTAGTAGGATTTTGTTAGACATTCTTTTCTTTCTGATTTCCAATCGACATTTTCAACGTCCATCCCATTTAGATAATCGTATAAACACCGGATAAATACTGGAGATCTAAAATGGGCGGCTGTCTTGCTCCAGAATTCATTGTTGAACTTACAATGGAGGAATTTTCGGGTGCTTTTAGATACTAAGAATCTTCTATCTCCGGATTTCGTATCAATAGGTATTGGGTTCGTTTTGTTCGTGGTGATATCTAGTTGTGCTAGATTGTTCATTCGAACAGGACGTTGATATTTTGCGTTCACTGTCATTTCCACATCTGTACTGGCACCTTTAATTGCACCCTCCAACTCCATTGTATTTCTTCCTTCACATTCATTCATTACAACAAATATTTTATGGACAAAACCCTCGGCGTGTGTACCGAATAAATCTTTAGGATCAAGAGTCGAATAATAATGGTCCATTCCAACAATTCTCCCAATGGCATCAAAACATATATTTTTACCAACACCCTGGGGACCGATGACGATGAACGAATATGGTAGTTTCTTTCGTGGATATTGTATCCTATATGCTCTACTTTTCAGGAATAAATCACGGAATCGAACATTACCCTCAAACAACTGTAACATTATTTCCATAAATAATTTCAGTACTTTTGTTCTATATTTTGAGGACTCATCCTTTAACGGTGATAGAATCAATGGATTATAACCTTTAAACAAATTATAAACCGTTGTATTGTGTTGTTTTGGGTTAAATACGCCATTGTAGGGCATAAAATCAACCCGGTTATAACAACGTATTTCCGGATCAATAAACCACTTATCTAAAAATCCGGTATCGTTTGTCCTGATATGCTTTAATGCTTTTCTCAATCGGGATTCATCGTAATTGTGAGTCGCGTATTCCTCATATTCGACACCGTGATCCTCTCTCTTTATTTTACTAGTCCAGATATATATTGGGTCAGGTCGCATGGCTTTAGCGACAAATAGTTCGAAGTATCGTTTCTGGGTTTCATAATTGGGTAACGAATTCATATAACTGGTGTTGAGTTCTTTAGTATATTCATCTGGAAAAGATATGTCTTCCAATTCTTTTTCCTTCTTTTCAATCTCTGATAGAAGACTCTTTTCCATTTTCTTCTGTGAAAATTTTAATTGAAAACCATAGTTTGCCTCAATAACTGCTTCACATTTTTTAAGAACGGTGTCGATTGAAGTATTGGTTCTTGTTAAATGTATCATAATTCCATCGTAACACAAAACGCAATCGTTACCTTGAATATAACCATTGCTGCACATCATGTTATATACGCATTCCAACATTCTACGCTCCCATTCCTGCATATAATACGATAAGAATGACCCAATAAAATTATACATTTTATTCGCTTTTTCACGTGCTTGACTTACTGCTTCCACCATATCAGGATTTACATCTTGTATTATTAGAGATATCTTAATCAAATCCTGTTTCAATTTAAACACCAGTTCTGGTATATTTTTGACTGAAACGTCGGATTTAATCAATCCCTCCTTTTTCATGTCCTTTAACCAAGATGTAGGCGAACCTCCATACATAGGACGTAGATATAGTTTTTTTGCTTTACCCCGAGTATCCTCGGTGAACCCGTCGATAAATAACTCTGTAACTTCTTTTAAACACTCTTCTCTATTGTCACAATAGTAATTTAAAGAGGCGCAATCCAAACCCGCTTTACTCAACAATTGGCGTAATAGTTCAGGGTGACAGTTGTTAATATCTATATCAACCCAATCTCGCCCTTCACATAACGTATGGCGGATTTTTTTACTGAGAGAACCTAGAGAAAAATAACCACGGGGCTCTACTCGTCCATAACCTGTCTTTGGCGACTTATAAATAACCGGTAAAACACCGTTCTTAATCTTTTTACGTAACTTAATTAAGTGGGTTTTTTCAGTACAGTTGTATTGTTTATCCTTACGACCCCCATCTCTAGTTGTAGACAATAACCCACTGTCTATTATTCTAGTGACGAGTTTCGCACTTATACTCTCACTGAAACTATTAGTCTTACCGACAAACAGTTGTGAGATGGTTCTCTCTAGTTTTAAAATGTCAAGAGACGGCTTCTGTTTTTTTGTGTTTGTGTCATCCTCAGAGAAATCAGATGGTGATTCTCTTTTATTTCCTACTTCATTTTCGATTTCGGGTTCATTCATTGTTTCAATTGTTTGATTCGACATTATATAAAAAATATATTGTCAATATATATAGTCATTTTTTTGATTCGTTCAGTTTAAAAAAAGATTATAGGTTGTAACAAGAGGTAAAAAAAATAGGTTTAACTCGACTGTAGTTAATTTCGTATAGTAATTATCCTATGTCTGTAACGAAAAGTAGGTTGAGAGGGTAAAACTAAGGTTTAACTCGACTGTAGTTAATTTCGTACAGTAATTATCCTATGATTGCACGAAGAGTAGGTTGAGTTACCCCCTGTAATACCACCCGCCAGCTTGGCATTATTAGCATAAAAGAGAAAAAATAATAATATTTTTCTATTTATTTAAATTAAAAAAAAGATATGTCCTCAATCAGCACAATAATCACCGAATCAATTACACCCTTCGTTAACGGCGAGGGGCATCTATTAATAACTAAAAAAAGCAACAATGGTGTAGAAAAACTACTCTATAAAATTTACCCGAAAGAACGAAGGAAAGAACTTATTGAGGCAAATTGGGAAGACCCTAATCTCTCCCCAAAAATTCATGTATTGGTACAGTTTCGTGAATACAAAGATGATGTAAAGACTTGGGGGTGAGTTATCACCAATTGTTCACATTGACTTTCTAGAGTCTCTCGTTCCGATGTTAAATCCATATGTTACAATTTATTTGGAACCCGGTCATATAACGATTAATCGTTGGACATATTCCGGAATGTTCCATCGACAAGTTCTATGTCGCATGAGTGACGTCGTCGACAATGCGTTTCCAAATATTCCACAAAGTTTCAGGGTTTGCCCATACGCAAAAAGCGTTATCGGTGAAAAACGAAAATGTATTCAATCTAATGAAAATTAAAAATTACCATCCTCCGGTGTAATAAACAATAAAATATAAACTCTTTTAACATTAATCCATGTTCATGACTGTTTTACTTTCAATCAATCTCACCAATTCGTCGAGTCCTCTGAGGTCTTGTAGTGTCAATCAATTCGGGGATCGTTTATAAGTATTTGGCACGTTCAATGTCACAGTTGAAGATGGAGAGATGTAAATAACACAGTCGTTATCATCATGATCGATTTTTAGAAATATTTCTTCGCCAGTTCGTCCTTGTCCTTGTCTAGAAGGTCTAGAAGGATAAGACGTTCAGTACGTAATCGTTCGTTCTGTCTTTTTAACCCTTATACATCATTATCCGCATTGTAATTCATAGGAAGGGTCCGAAACAATATATTCTTTGGTCGTAACACTTGCAGTTGACTCCACACAAGTAAACTCGTTTTGTTTCAAAACATATAGAACATTCGCCGATTTGTTTTGATATTATAATTTTAAATATTTGTATTAAAAAAATTGATTCATTACTACTACCGGATTGAATAATAGGTTGATGCTGTACTTGTTTTTCCGTATAATTTTTATCCTATGATTAAATTTTCGAGTTTTTTGGTGCCTATTCGCCTGTAAATCAACTTGACATGAAATATTTAACATAGCACATATAGTATTACCTGTATTTTAGGGTGTTTAATAAATGCTATTTGGCTGAGATGTACTCCACGGGGTATTCGTAGTCTATGGAGTTAGT
>CAZOUJ010000152.1:0-4406 GCA_964582955.1 uncultured bacterium | reverse complement strand
AAAATTAACAGAAGAGGATCCTACTTTTCGAGTTTCCCATAATGAGGATACCGGACAGACAATAATTTCTGGAATGGGGGAATTGCATTTGGAAATCCTCATAGACAGAATGTTGCGAGAATTTAAGGTAAAAGCAAATGTAGGTAAGCCACAGGTTACTTATATTGAGAGTATTACTAATGCAGTTTCAAAAATAGAAGGCAAATTTGTACGTCAATCTGGTGGTAGAGGTCAATATGGTCATGTAGTCATTAATGTTGAACCAAATGAGCCTGGGAAAGGGTATCATTTTATTAATAAGATTGTGGGTGGTGCTATCCCAAGGGAATTTATCCCTGCTGTAGATAAGGGAATTCAGGAAGGAATGCAAAATGGTGTTTTGGCAGGATTTCCGTTAGAGGATATAAGGGTGGAATTGATATTTGGATCTTATCATGATGTTGACTCATCAGAGATAGCCTTTAAAATTGCTGGTTCAATCGCAGCAAAAGAAGCATGTAAAAAAGCGCATCCCATTCTTAAAGAACCAATCATGAAAGTTGAGGTTACCACTCCAGACGAGTATCTGGGAGATGTTGTAGGTGATATTAATTCTCGAAGAGGGAAAATTGAAAGCATGGACCAAAGAAAAAATCTACATTTCATAACGGCAAATGTACCTCTTAGTCAGATGTTTGGGTATGCTACAGCACTTAGGTCTCTTACACAGGGAAGGGCCGTTTTTCATATGGATTTTTCAGAGTTTAAGAAAGTTCCTGTTACTATTCAGGAAGAAATTATTGAACAGGTATCCGGACTTATTAAAGTCTAATTTTATAAGGAGTAATTATGTCGAAGGAAAAATTTGAAAGAACGAAGCCACACGTTAATATTGGTACTATTGGTCATGTAGATCATGGTAAGACGACATTAACTGCAGCAATTACTATATCCCAGTCAGCGGGGGGATATGCTGAGGTACGTACGTTTGATTCTATTGATAATGCACCTGAGGAACGTGAACGTGGGATTACGATTCAGACAGCTCATGTTGAGTATGAGACAGAGAATCGTCATTATGCCCATGTGGATTGCCCTGGTCACGCTGATTATATTAAAAATATGATTACAGGAGCTGCTCAGATGGATGGTGCTATTTTAGTGGTTAGTGCAGCTGATGGCCCCATGCCCCAGACCCGTGAGCATGTGTTGTTGGCCCGTCAGGTGAATGTTCCCAGTTTGGTAGTATTCATGAACAAGACGGATCAGGTGGATGATCCTGAGTTGATAGATTTAGTAGAGATGGAGTTACGTGATTTATTGAATGAGTATGAGTTTCCTGGTGATGATACGCCTATTATCAAGGGGAGTGCATTGAATGCCTTGAACAATCCTTCAGATGAATCAGCTGCAGGATGTGTAAAGGAATTGTTAGATGCTTGTGATAGTTTTATACCTGAGCCTGTTCGGGATATAGACAAGCCTTTTTTGATGCCGGTTGAGGATGTATTCAGTATTACAGGTAGGGGGACGGTTGGTACAGGTCGAGTCGAGAGAGGTATAGTGAAGGTGGGTGATGAAGTAGAGATACTAGGAGTAGGGCTGGATAAGAAGACGGTATGTACGGGTGTGGAGATGTTTCGGAAGTTGTTGGATGAAGGTAGAGCAGGTGACAATGCGGGGTTATTGCTGAGAGGGGTAGACAAGGAGGAGTTGAAGCGTGGTCAGGTATTGGCAAAACCAGGTAGTATCACACCCCATACAAATTTCAAGGCAAACGTATATGTATTGAAGAAGGAAGAGGGTGGACGTCACACACCATTTTTCAATGGATACCGTCCTCAGTTTTATTTTAGGACGACGGATGTAACGGGTGTATGTACATTGCCGTCGGGTACAGAGATGGTGATGCCTGGCGATAATGTAGAGATGGATGTAGAGTTGATCACACCGATAGCGATGGATAAGGAGTTGCGATTTGCAATTCGTGAAGGGGGTCATACAGTAGGTGCAGGCGTTGTAACCAGTATAAGTGAATAAATATGGCTGGCAATAGTAAAAGAACTATTATACAGATTGAAAGCTCTGCGGGAACTGGTTATCGATATACCATAACCAAAAGCAAACGTCTACATCCTGAAAGGTTAGAATACAAAAAATATGATCCTATTGTTCGTAAACATGTTATGTTTAAAGAAACAAAATAATTTTCAACACAAACACGGAAAAAGCAATTATTAGGAGAGTAGCTCAATTGGTAGAGCACCGGTCTCCAAAACCGGGGGTTGCGGGTTCGATTCCTGCCTCTCCTGCAAAGAAAAATGATAAAAAAAATTAAAAATTTTTCTACGGAAGTCCAGACGGAAATGGGTAAAGTCTCTTGGCCCACCTGGGACGAATTAAAAGGAGCAACTTATATAGTTTTAATGTTATCTATTTTAGTTGCAGCATTTTTATTTGTGGTTGATTTAGTATTGAATAAATTAATGAATTTCTTTTTGTATAATGGATTGGTATTCTATCAGGGTTATTTCTGGGAAGGAAAAGAAAATTCAGGAAGAAATAGATTGGGAAATCGAAGAACGGGGTTTGCAGGATGATATTCAGGAAATATTCGTTCCTACTGAAAAAATTGTGGAAATGAAAGATGGTAAAAAGAAAGTTAAAACACGTGTTTTTTTCCCGGGATATATTTTAATAAAAATGAATTTGAATAATACAACTCAATATTTTATTGAGAATATTAATCATGTACTTAGTTTTGTTGGCCCTAAGGGTAAACCTCAGGCTGTAAGACCTGAAGAGATATCTCGAATTGTAGGAGTAGTTGCAAAAGGAGAGGTAGAGGAAAATTTTCAACATCCTTTCAAAGTGGGAGATCCTATTCGTGTTATTGATGGACCTTTTGTAGATTTTTCAGGATTCATAAAAGAAATCAATGATGAAAAGCAAAAATTGAAGGTATCCGTAAGTATCTTTGGAAGATCAACTCCTGTTGAACTGGATTATTTACAGGTGGAACTTGAAAAATAGAGGAATTTAATGGCCAAAAAGACAATAGGATTTATCAAATTACAAATTTCTGCAGGTCAGGCAAATCCTGCTCCTCCTGTTGGTCCCGCACTAGGGCAACAGGGTGTAAATATTATGGATTTTTGTAAAGCTTTCAATGCAGCGACTCAGGATCAACCGGGAATGATAATTCCAGTGGAAATTACAGTTTATGCAGACAGAAGTTTTACATTCATTACTAAAACTCCACCAGCATCAACTTTACTTAAAAAAGCTGCTAACTTAAAAAAGGGGTCTGGAGAGCCGAATAAGGAAAAGGTTGGAATGGTATCGGTTAAAGATTTGGAAGAAATTGCAGAATTAAAAAAGACAGATTTAAATGCCAATACATTAGAATCTGCTGTCAGGATGATACGTGGAACAGCGGTAAGTATGGGAATTACTGTATCAGAATAATTTAGTTAAATTGGATGAATGATGAAAATTTCAAAGTTTAAAAAAACAGCAATAGAACAGATAGATAGGATGATGGATTATCCCCTCAATAAAGCAGTAGCCCTTGTTAAAAAAGTTTCATATGCAAAGTTTGATGAATCGGTGGATTTATCAATAAATCTTGGAGTTGATCCTCGTCATGCAGACCAAAATATAAGAGTTACTACAGGATTACCGAATGGTACAGGAAAAAACGTAATGATTCTAGTGATAACAAATGAATCGAAATTTAAGGAAGCTGAGGATGCCGGTGCAGATTTTGTGGGTCATGGTGAATACATAGAAAAAATTAAAACTGGCTGGACAGAAATAGATAAAATAGTAGCTACTCCAGATATGATGGGTGAAATAGGGAAATTAGGTAAAATCCTGGGCCCTAAGGGGTTAATGCCGAATCCCAAGAGTGGCACTGTTACTAACGAACTTGGGAAAGCTATTAAAGAGCTTAAGGCAGGGAAAGTGGAATTACGCGTTGATAAAACAGGGATCATCCATGTTCCGTGCGGAAAAGTTTCTTTTGAAGCAGATGCTTTGGTTGAAAATGTAAGAACAATTTATTCTACAGTGATGAAGGCAAAACCTCATTCAGTGAAAGGACAATACCTAAAAAAAATGACGCTTTCCTCCACAATGGGACCAGGGATTAAAATAGATTATTCAAATATAAGGTAAGTTATGCCAAGTACATTTAATAAAGAACAAGTTATAGAACTGACAGAAAAACTCGAAAAAGCAAAGGCGATTTATTTCACTGATTATTTGGGCTTGGATGTAGGCAGTGTCACTGAACTTAGGAAAATATTTTTCGAACAGGAAATTGAATTCCGTGTTGCTAAAAATACATTAATTAAACTAGCAGCAGAAAATAATAAAATTGAAGGATTGGAAGACTTTCTTTCTGGACCAACAGCGCTTGCTAT
>CAZOUJ010000151.1:0-4407 GCA_964582955.1 uncultured bacterium | reverse complement strand
GCATTACTCCTATTAAACATGGCATTATTGGTTGGTACTCCAAGTCCGGTCATTCCATCTTCTTCTGTCCATATATACCCTTCAGTATGGTTCCCACCTATACCGCTTCCAAAACCGACTACAACAGAACCGTCACTGGTGATAGCTGTTACTTCTCCAGTTTCTGAACCTCCTGGTGAACCAATGAACGTAATATTGCCTTGGGCATCCCATATACATGAACGGCGTGACCCGGAACTACTTTGGTTCCATCCGCCAATAAGATTCCCATCACCTGATACTGCCTGGGCTTTTTCGCTGTTTCCTCCGTACTGACCCAGACCCACAATTCCTGAAGACTCGGTCCAATAAAATGCTTCCGTGGAGCAATTGATCCAGCCCATTCCCACGGCTGTTGAGCCATCAGAAGATATTGCCAATCCGGAACTTAAAAATGCGTCACAGGTGCCACCCCCTTCAACATTTCCAAGGAAGGTCCAACTACCATTCTCCCATAGCGCTGCCTCCGTGTTCCCATCATTGTTAACTATTTCACCGATTATCATTCCATTTTCAGATATTCCCCAAGCTTCACCATCTCCAAGAACTTGTATTCCCTGTGCTTCAGTCCATAGTAAAGCCTGACCTCCCGAATTTGTGCCAACTATCATTGTCCCATCGCTGTTCATCCCCAGTGGTATGGACATTTGGGGAACAGAAATGATCTCAAATGTAACAGGAACAGGTGGTTCTCCACTGCCTGGAGAGCCGAGGGTACCATCCTCCAGTAGACAGTGGGCATAAACTGATCCGTTCTCAGTCCAAACAATAAACATACATCCTGGCCCTTTTCCTGAGGACATATCAGATTTTGAAGTTCCGGAGGTTGTGAGAGTTACGCTTTGTTCAGACCAAACATACTCACCGTTTGAATTAATGCGAGAGGCATAGATATCACCGGTCATGTTTACACTTTGTTCAATGTAAACTGCGACCATGTCCTCACCAAATCCTTTAACAGAAAGATCTAAATAAGAATAATCTCCGTTCAATGGTACCACAGCAACACCGGAAGAGCCCCAAAGACGATCACCGTTTTCATCAAGCCTCTGGGCGTAGACACCGTTCTGAGACTGCCCACCATTGGCTTGAGTCCAGGCTGCCATGAGCTCATAACTCCCCTCAGCTACGGATGTCCGTGGGTTGGAACGAAAATGACCGGAGTTTGTTGAAAAGTCCACGCCGACCCCCCATACTACTTCACCGTCACCGCTGATTCGTAGACCAACTGCAGATTGGTTTGATCCCGCCATTTCTGTCCATGCACTAAAACTACCTCCCCCCCCATCTCCAACGGATTCCTGAAAGTAGTTTCCAGTTGGGAACACCACAGGCCCCACTACTACAACCGGTGAGCCCCAGAGTTCAATTCCAGAGTTGTTATATTTCTGCAGATATAATTTGGTGTCGGGTGCCCAAAAAGGTCCTGCCTGATGGTTCCACTGCAGGAGGACATTGGTTCCGTCCACCATTAAGGGGATGGGGTTTAATAGGTCACCGGTACCGTCCACGATATGAATGCCACCATCACCCCACTCCAACGTACCACTTTCAGAAATCTTTTGTATTCGCACCGTCATATAATTTTGACACCAGGCTACAGCTACGCTGTTGTCAGAGAGCACCGTTAATCGTGGAGATATATTTTCGCTCCCTGAAACTGAAAGGGCCAAGCCGTCATCTCCCCAGGGCATGGAACCATCTGGAGCAATCTTGTAGGCATACACTTGCCAAATACCGGTGCGGGTATCCAATGTTGAAATAATAGCATTATCGTTCCCATCAACAGCGAGATTCATATGGTGCACTGCGATCCAGGATGAGTTTGGCTGATCACTCACAATCATTCCCCCTTCACCATACTGAGGTTCACCATCAGAATTCAAGCGCTGTAAGTAGACGTGATAGTTCCCATCACTCAACCAGGCTACATAGGCCCCGCCATCTGAGGTTTCCCTTACCTGAGCCTGCACCCCATCGCCCAACCACAATGGATCATCAGGCGAGGAAGACCACTGACCTAAGCAAATTGAAAAAATAATGGATAGTGAAAGAAAATATTTCATTGTTGACTCCTTAAGATAAAAAACAGTTAGTGTCTATAAACTTTTATACTTTACGGGTTAATCATGATTTCTCCGGCACCGTAAGTGCGAACCCAGTACCCATGACCGGGAACCAATTCTTGAACCTGTTCATAACCAAAATTAAAATCATAAAATGTACCACTGATTATTATCTCTTCTGGATCCTGAATGTCATTAACGTTTGTAACCGTGGAAATGCCTGTAATTAGATTCCAGCCCTCATCCATTAAAAGTATAATATCGTAAATTGGGATTCCGGTCACTGCAACTGAACCATTTGCGGAAAACCTGAGCCAGTATCCCATCCCCGGAATTAATTCATTCTCGGAAGTATATCCTGAACCAAAAGAAAAAAGAGTGCCAGTAATTGCCTCGGGAAATATCGATCCGTATTCTGCATCATTAATATATACCGGTAAACCTACTAAATTCCAACCTTCATTAAAGTCTATCTGGATTGTAACGAGATCGGGGTTTTCTGTATACCAATCATCAAACAAATCCTGTAAAGTATCAATAGGGTCAATTCCTGGTTGTGTATTATTTACATTCAAATGGAGGTGTAAACTATCTTCCGAATTGGTTGATTGAGCTACACGAATAAATGCAGATAGTGAAGAGATTCCATCGCTCAAACATCGCGTATCAGCTCCTGGAATTTTTGCCCCCTGCATAGCTGCCATTAAGCGGGTTGCAAGTGATCCTGATGTATTGAGAAAGTTCGTTTCCATGGAATCCAAAACTTCTTGACCCAATAATATATTGCCCTGGATAGCATAAGTTGGCCCAAGGATATGATCCTTATAGTCGTAGCAATTTTCACCGGTGAATGCAGCGCTTCTTCCTCCATCAACTAGATCAACCACACCATATTGGCGAATTGATGGATTTCCCTGAGCATCATTTTCCATCAAATACTCTATAATCTCCTCGGGAGTATATCCCTGATCCATTAAATCAGAAGCATTATTTTGATTGGTGCTGTTCCAATAAGATTGTGTGTGAACTGCCCCAATTCCCGGATGAACATCGCTAATAATTATCGAGCCGTTAATGCAGGATGCTCCTGCACTGCCTACTTCCTGAGTTACCGGATCAACAGCAACAATTGAAAATGTGTCCTGGGAAAGATTTTCGGAGATAAGCAGTATAAAAAGGAAACATTGAAAAAATTTCATTAAACAAAATTATTCGCTTATAATAATAATATTTCCGTTATTATTCGTTCTAACCCAGTACCCATGACCGGGTATCAGGTCACTAACCAATTCATAACCGTTATTAAAATTATAAAAAGTTTCCGGGACGATGATTCCTCCAGAATCCTGAATATTGCTTGTATTTGTTTCAAAAGTAATTCCTGCAATTAGATTCCAACCATCATTCAATGAAATTGTAATCTCACTAATTGGGACACCATTGATATCAATTGAAACAGATTCAGGAAACCGGAGCCAATAACCAGCTCCCCCAATGAGTACATCTTCAGAGATATATCCTCCATCAAAAGAATAAAGTGTACCGGAAATTGCTTCGGGAAAAAGAGATACATAGCCTGCATCATCCACACCTACGGGCAATCCCACCAGATTCCAGCCATTATTATAGCTCACATTTACCGTAACAGTTGATGGACCAGGTGTGTCTGTACTCCATGTCGCTCCATAGATTTGACCGTTGTTTCCTTCATCACTTGAATCATAGGCAGTTGATCCTGTTCCTTCATTTAATTTCCAGTATCCAACCAACCCTTCTTCTCCGGTCAAATCAACGTACATATACTCCTGCACCTGTTGCTCTGTCAAGTTAATGTTCCAGAGGCTCACTTCATCCACTTGGCCATCCAGGTCAAAGTTTGTGGTCTGCCATACCAACCTGCCAATGTTAAAAGGTGAAAATTCATTGGTGATCTGCACAGATGCTCCAGTTGATCCTGCTTCAATGCCATCTATATACAAGATCATATTACTACCATCATAGGTCAGGGCAAGGTGATGCCAGGTTTCTGAGATAATGGAATTTTCGGCTGTTACTATAGTGAACTCCTCACCGCCAGATACTCTTAACCGGCACTCTACTTTGTAATTACCGAGCTGTAAAAGATAAAAATCAGCATCCTCATTATTCCTAAAACCAAAAAAACCATCAAACTGAGTATATGAGTCAGCATTTGGACCCCGTGGATATACCCATCCGCTTAGTGTCATTTGATCAGCGTTCGCTATCATGACAGACTCGTTAGAGACTTCGACGAAGTCAGATTCGCCGTCAAAATCCAAGG
>CAZOUJ010000150.1:1444-4411 GCA_964582955.1 uncultured bacterium | reverse complement strand
ATTGATAAAAGAATGTTAAGATTGGAAAAATATGGAACGAATATCCGCTCATTGACGTTAATACCTTCAGGTGGAGGCGTTTATGAAGTAGAAAAGAACGGGAGATTGATTTATTCAAAGAAAGAAACAGGAGAATTTCCTGATTTAAAAGATGTGACATCCATTTTAGATAAATCATAGGACAAACAAAAAATGGTTTTATTGTCCTTCGATCAAAACCTGTTATATTGATATATTAAGCTTAGCATTATTTTTATTCAGTCAAATTTCTACTATTACGGATATAATTAATAAGTGAAGATACTATTTGGATGTACAACTCAAATTCATCTTTTCCTACTCCTTTCCGTTGTTACAATTAAAATCAATGCTCAATCTATCCAACCTTTTCGGGATTATACTGTTTTAACAAAACGGGTATATCATTTTACCAAAGTTGAGTTTATCACCAAAGAAGGAGAATTTAATGAAGATATATGCACGTTTTTTATTCCAGAATTAAAGGAAACAAGTCCTCCTTTTGTTGCAATTTATTATAAAAGGGGAAATTCCCAGTGGTTTACGGAATCCCTATATCGAAAACGGGTCAGATTCAGTTTTAAAGATGGGATGCTCAAACTTGAACGAACTAATTTCTGGGACTGGTTTGAACTGGAAGAAATACGGGTTGTTATTCTTTTTTAAATAGAAGATCTTTTAGAATTTTCACAAATTTACTGTAAATTTTTATGTTTCAATATCAACAAATTAATATAGAGAAAATAAAATGGCATTATTAAAATATGTAAAATCTACTTCCGATTCCTGGGAAAAATCAAATGCTGACCTTGTCGTTTTCGGAATCTTTAAAGATCATTCTATGACAAAAATGGGAAATGCTATTAATTCACATTTAGACAATGCTGTCACAATGGGAATTGATTGTGGAGGAATTAATGGCAAAGAAGGGGAGTACCACTCATTTTTTGGGTTAAACCACAGATTTCTACTTCTTGGACTTGGAGAAAAGAAAATATTTAATTCTGAATCCATGCGGAAAGCGGGTGGGAGTATATCCAAATTTGCCCTAAAAGAAAAATGTCCATCCCTCTTTATTGAATCCTTCCATAACAAAACAGATGAAACATTTTCTCGTGCACTGACAGAAGGACTAATCTTGGGCAGTTACCAGTTTAGAAATTATTTTACCCAGGAAGATGATGATAATAAAACTGTCTTAATCGAACGTGCAGATATTTTAAACGGAAATGAACATGGAATAGTACAGGGGATAGCTGTATCTCAATCAGTTTGTCTTGCAAGAGATTTAGGAAATCATCCGGGAAATGTGACCACTCCCACATATCTAGCGGAAAATGCGCAAAATATTGCCGAAAAGGGTGATATGAAATGTACCATTTTGGATAGGAATAAATTTACGGAAATGGGAATGGGAGCATTAGCAGGTGTAGCCTTGGGAAGTGATGAACCGCCTAAATTCATACTTTTGGAGTATTTTGGTGGGGAAAAAAATGATAAACCCATTTGTCTTGTGGGAAAAGGTCTCACATTCGATAGCGGAGGAATCTCAATAAAACCATCAAATAAAATGGATCAGATGAAATTTGATATGTGCGGTTCAGCTGTTGTACTGGGTGTGATGAATGCGATTTCTGAATTGAGACCAAGTTTGAACGTTGTTGGAGCTATCCCTTCCACAGAGAATTTATCGGGAGGTAAGGCCTATAAACCTGGCGATATACTTACAGCTTACAATGGAAAAACAATCGAAGTGTTAAATACAGATGCAGAAGGCCGTCTAATCCTTGCCGATGCTCTGTCTTATGTTAGCAAACACTATGATCCCGAATACATTTTGGATTTTGCTACTCTTACAGGAGCTGTCATTGTCGCTTTAGGGCATAATGCCACAGGAATTATGGGAACAGATGAAAATCTAATTTCAAAAGTGAAGAAAAGCTCCAAGAATACCGGTGAAAAAGTATGGGAATTCCCTTTATGGGACGAATATTGTAAACAGGTAAAATCTAAAATCGCAGATGTGAAAAACCTTGGAGCTCCGGGGCAGGCAGGAACTATTGCTGGGGGTGCATTTTTGAAAGCCTTTGTCGCAAATAACATTCCCTGGGTTCATTTTGATATCGCTGGAACTGCATGGGGTGCGGAGGATAAATCCTACACTCAAAAAAACAGTGCAACTGGAGCAGTCATTCGACTTGTTCTGGATCTTTTGGGTGTCTGATTTTTGATGGAAAATATACAGATCCTGCAAATAGCTATAGGGATTATTTTCGGAGGAATTATTGTATATCTCTATTTCAATAATAAAAAAGGTGTGAGCACTGGTTTAGATAATTCTGAAAACACTGTCTCTAAAGACCTGTATGATGTTGAGAAAGAGCGATTGGTATCTTTTGAAAATGAAATGAAAGAAAAAGATAATCTCATAATTGACTTAAAATCGGAAATTGCAAAAAAAGATGAAAATTTATCCAATCTGAATGTAAGGTTGGATGAGGAAAAAAAACGCCTGAAAGAACAGCATAATCATTTAAAAACTGAATTTGAAAATTTAGCAAATGATATCAAGGATAAAAAATCAGAAAAATTCACGAAACAAAATAAGGAAAATCTCGATAAGATACTGGATCCACTGGGAGAGAAAATAAAATCCTTTGAAAAATCTGTACAGGAAAAATATGAAAATGAAATAAAGGGGAGAACTGGATTAGAAGAACAAATTAAGCTCCTTACCGAATTAAATAAGCAAATAAGCCAGGATGCATAAAAAAATTAAAGTGTGAAAAATTATCAGTTTTGTAACATTTTTGAACATCTTCGGTGGTATTTAATACTTCAGATAAATTAGTATTTATTTGTTGTTTTGTAAACATTGTATAGTGGGCTAAAGTGTGTCTATAGTTTAGTGTCATTGAAAACAAAAGTATTAAAATCGATCCGAATATA
>CAZOUJ010000150.1:870-1434 GCA_964582955.1 uncultured bacterium | reverse complement strand
TGCATTAAAAGGGGACAGCAAAACTCAGGGTGATTGGGGTGAATTTCAATTGGAAGTGTTGCTAGAAAAATCCGGGTTGGAGAAAGGACTTCATTTTGAAATGCAAACGTCATTTGAAGATGAGGATGGTAATCGAAAACAGCCTGATTGCGTTGTGAACTTACCTGAGGACAGGAATCTCATCATTGATTCAAAAGTATCTTTGACTGCATACGAACAATTTGTAAATACAGAAAATGAAGATGAAATTCCTTTGTATTTAAAAAAACATAATGACAGTGTTAAAACTCACATTAAGGAACTGGCAGGCAAGGAATATTCCAAATTATACAATATTAATACTCCAAATTTTGTCCTGATGTTTGTTCCCATCGAATCTGCAATGACTCTCGCTTTTCAAAATGATCGTGACCTTTATAATTTTGCCTATTCAAAAAATATTATTTTAGTAAGTACTTCTACGCTTATGGCAATCATGAGTACAGTATCTTACATGTGGACTCAGGAGAACCAGAAAAAAAATGTATTAGAAATCGCGCGGCAGTCCGGAGCACTTTATGATAA
>CAZOUJ010000150.1:0-848 GCA_964582955.1 uncultured bacterium | reverse complement strand
TCTATTTATAAACAGTTTTCTTGTAAAGGTAATCTATGTAAACGGGCAGAAAACATAAAGAAACTCGGCGCAAAAACATCAAAATCCCTCCCACAGGAATTAATTGATAAATCAGAGATCGAATTTCTGGAAGAAGCAATCATTACAGATGAATAACTATCAATTAATCCTAATTAATTCTACAGTTCTTTTTCTCCTATTTGTAACCGGATGTGTAGGCCCTCCTGAGGCTGAATACGGACTGGTTGAAAATTTTCCTGTGGTCATCAACACGCAGAATCTTTTCACTTACTCTTTGAATGGTGACAAATATTCTTCAGAAGATTCTTATGTACTTAGTTTATCTCTTTCTGATAGTCTCCATAAAGTAATTACAAGCCTGATAGTATCGGATTATGCAGGATCCAATCGAGATACAACAATTATTACAGTGGAAAATGAATCCACTATTGCAAATATTTTTTATATAACGTCAAACTATTCTTCACCACCCTCAGAAACAGAAGTCGATTCTGTGTTTTATTTTCCAAAAAAAGTATCTATAAACACGAATCAATTTATAGGGAGAATGGAGTTTATGATGGTCCGAAGTAATATTTAATCAAGTGAGTAATGGATGCAATTATATTTAGATTACCTTAAGGACTATTCAACTCATATATTTTCAGTTGGAATTGTGTTTGCGCTTTTCCTAATAGCCGGTCAAATATCAAAATGGATATTTATTCGAATTGGAAAGTCTAATAATCCTAGCACATTTAAAATCTACAAATTGATGGGATCCACGTCAAATATTGTACTAATCATCATGGGTATCGTAACGGCATTGGGAACACTGGGAATTGATG
>CAZOUJ010000149.1:3996-4427 GCA_964582955.1 uncultured bacterium | reverse complement strand
GCAGTTTGGCTGCCTGTGAGGGAGCACTACTTCTTGTGGATGCATCCCAGGGAGGAGAAGCACAGTCCGTGAGCAATGCTTATCTTGCATTGGAAAATAATCTAGCGATTATTCCCGTTATAAATAAGGTCGATCTACCAAACGCCCAAATGGAGGAAGTTACCCAGCAGATACAGGAGTTGATTGGTTGTGAGAGAGATGAAATTATTTCCATCAGCGCCAAAACAGGAGAGGGAATAGACAGAATATTTCAATCAATCATTGAACAGATCCAGCCTCCTGAAAATAATATTGATAATCCAACACGTGCATTGATTTTTGATTCTATCTACGATAACTATAAGGGCGCAATTCCCTATGTTCGTGTATTTGATGGAATCATTAAACCTGGTATGACCGCTTCAGTTTTTCTTTCTAGACTAAATAATATA
>CAZOUJ010000149.1:0-3952 GCA_964582955.1 uncultured bacterium | reverse complement strand
TCTCACATGGTTTTACCTATGAAATAACTGAGGTGGGATATTTTGTGCTGAAACAAGTACCACAACCTCAATTGAGATCAGGTGAAGTGGGCTATGTGCTTGCCAATGTTCGTGATATTGGACATATTGAAGCGGGTGAAACCCTTACTGTAAAACAAAGAATATCAGACACTCCTTTACCAGGTTATAAAAAAATGAAACCCATGGTATACTCGGGCTTGTATCCAGCCGACACAGAAGACTATGATCAGCTAAGGAAATCCCTGGAAAAACTACGATTGAATGACGCATCATTTACATTTGAACCTGAAACAAGCGAGGCCCTAGGATTTGGGTTCAGATGCGGGTATCTGGGACTGCTCCATATGGAAGTTATTCAGGAAAGGCTTGAACGGGAGTTTGAACTATCTCTGGTGACAACATCACCCAATGTTCGTTATAAATTAGATCTGAAGAGCGGAGAAAATATTGAAGTGGATACTCCAGCAAACATGCCCCCACAGGGGGAAATAGATGTTATTTATGAACCGTTTGTTTCTGCTGAAATCATTACGCCGAAGGACTACATCGGTGGAATAATGACCCTATGCCAGAAAAAACGAGGGATATATAAAACCACACAATATTTATCATCGGGGAAAGCTCAACTGCTTTATAATCTGCCGTTAGGTGAAATTATATTTGATTTTTATGATAAACTTAAAACGATTTCCAGAGGATATGCGTCTTTTGATTATCAGCCATTGGAGTTCAGAGAGGGAGCATTAAAAAAATTGGAAATATTACTCCATGGAGAACCTGTGGATGCACTCTCCACTATTTGCCATGGTGATGATGCCTATCATCGAGGGGTTGCTCTTTGCAGTAAGTTAAAGGAATTGATTCCGCGGCAACTATTTGAGATAGCAATCCAGGCATCTTTGGGAAATAAGATTATTGCGCGTTCAACGGTAAAGCAATAAAGAAAAATGTTACAGCAAAATGTTATGGGGGTGACATTACTAGAAAAAGAAAATTATGGGAACGCCAGAAGGAGGGGAAAAAACGAATGAAATTAGTGGGAAAAGTCGAAGTTCCACAGGATGCACTGTTAGCCGTCCTACAGCTTGATAAGAATTAAGTCGAATTCCTATTGGTTGGAATCAAGGAAGCCGATTTATAGCTTTATCCTTTCCCTCCCACTTATTTTTTTATATGAAGTAGGTATTTTTTTAATTAGTTCGGATGATTTACCTATTCTCAGGAATGGAGCGGATGTTTTGATTCGTAATCTTTTAGAGTCAATGGGACTCCTTGGTATTTATTCTACAGGAATTATTTTATTCATTGGATTTTTTCTTGTTTTATTTTTGCAAAGAAAAACGCTGATGGGTACAGCATTTAATAAACAATTTCTTCCATTTATGATATTAGAGAGTCTTTTGTGGGGTCTGTTTCTTTATGTATCTATGGGAGTTCTTCTACAGAGTTTTTTTGCTAATCCTTCTGGTAGGGTATGGTTTGGACAGATTGTTATGTCCTTAGGAGCAGGAATCTATGAAGAAATATTATTTAGACTTATACTCATAACCATTATTTCAAAAGTCCTTAAACTTATTTTCCATTGGAGAGGATTTGTGTGTCAATTTTATTCAATTCTTATTGCTGCCTGTTTTTTCTCGTTGTTTCATTTCGTTGGTGTGTATGCGGACACTCCCGATATTTCTCTTTTCTTAGTACGTTTCTTTGGAGGATGTTTTTTAGGGTCTCTTTTTTTATTGCGGGGATTTGGTATCACCGCATACACGCACTGTTTATATGATTTATTTGTTGTGATAAATCTCACTGTTTGAACCTTGGTAATTGTGTATAAAAATTATCAATTACTCTTTCAGCTACAATTAACTTCAGTGTAACTTTTTGCTTTGTTATTAAATAAAAAATGGCTGGCTATTTCTTATGTATAATTCTCAGGTAATTTTATCAATTATTTAGAAATTGTCTTTTGTCCTGAATATTGTTATTTGGATATTGTGCTGCAAAAGAACAATATTTTATTGAAAATATGGGAGGAAACTTAATTTAATGTGGCCTGTAATATATGATTTTGGTATCTTCACCATTCTTGGGAAAGAAATCCATCTTGCGATATATTCATACGGATTTATGCTTGTGGTAGCTTTTTATACCTGCTTTTTTTTACTTCAAAAAGAATTCAAGAGGATAGAAATAGATATTAAGGTGGCCTCCGATATTGTTTTCTTTGCTGCAGTAGGAGGAATTGTTGGGTCAAAAATCTATTATCTGATTGAAAATTTTGGCAGGGTGTTGGAAGATCCTATTGGAATGATATTCAGTGGATCGGGGTTGGTATTTTTAGGAGGGTTAATGGGTGGCACACTTGGGGTGACCTGGGTGATTCAAAAACAAAATTTAAATTGGTTAAAAATGAGTGATATCGTAGCACCTCTTTTGATACTTGGTTACGGAATCGGGAGAGTAGGATGTTTTTTTGTTGGAGATGATTATGGGATTCCTACCCATTTGCCCTGGGGAATTTTATTTGAGAATGGTTTACCGCCTACAACCTATCAATCATTCCAATACAATTATCCTTGGATTAGTTTGGATGGATTTGAACCTGGACCGCTTTCGGTTTATCCAACCCAGTTGATGGAAACAGCACTGGCACTGTGTATATTTGGTTATCTTTGGTCTCGAAGGGAAAAAATTTGTTTTGATGGACAGTTATTTTTTACTTATTTAATTTTAGCAGGTTTAGAGAGGTTTTTCATTGAATTTATTCGGACAAATGTTAAATATTTTTCCGGGCTATTAACAGGATCTCAGATCATTTCAATCTTCATGATATTAATCGGGTTTTATTTTTTATGGTTTAATAGACAGATTAATGTAGCCCAACCGTCTGATTAATTTAGTTTTTTTCTCTTTCTATCTTACATTTGCGATAGAGGGTAAGAATTCTCCATTTATTTATGATATTTTCACCTTATCCTGAGATTTTTTTAAATAGGTTTTCGCCCTGATAATTCCCAGATTTAAATAGACGTAAGAGGATATATGATGGTTGCTCAGTCAAAAACAATATATTTTAAAGAAGGAGAGAAAATATAATTGGGAGGTGAACCAGCAGAGGTTCAATGAAATTGCGTCAAACGATAGGGTTTGGCGGGAACGAAAATCTGCGTGGATATAGAATCAATTTTTTAGTTTAGTGAGTGGGATATCCTACAATCTATAGAGTTTTTTTAGAACATGAGGCACAGCTCTTCAGTACATATTTTTTCAGAGGGATCAGTACAGAGATTTTACAGACCTTTTCCATGGAATTATGGATTAAGTTTTGATAGACAATATCTAGGCAACCATATTAATGTCAGTTTTTCCTAGAGAAGGAATGACTCCTTTTGCAAGTGGAAATGTATATAAATATTGTTAATTAATATAACCAAATAAAACTCATGGAACAGCTTAAATATTATGCCATTATTTTCCTTTTTCTATTTTATTCCTGTGATACTAAGAGAAGTTCCATTGGTGCAGATAATGAGCTTATGGTTTTCGCATCTGATAAACATAAGAGCATAGCAGAATCATTTCTTCAAAAAATATTTAATGATACAATATTTACTCCTCAGCCAGAACCTGTTTACAAAATAAAATTTGCAAAACCAGAAAAATTCGCAAAACTAAAACGACAATCTAATCTTGTGATTCTATCTTTAGGAAAAGACTTACGCACTGGTGGAACAAAACTGACAAGGAATCTTTTGGGTGAAAAAAAGTTTTTTGAAACTATGTCAAATGATAACCATATCATTATATCTGAAAATCAATTTGCGAAAAATCAACTATTCATGATAATAAGTGCTCCAGATGAACATTTACTGATGGAATCCGTGCGTGGTAAAGAAAATTGGATTAAATCTTTATTTGAAGAGATATATGATCG
>CAZOUJ010000148.1:0-4448 GCA_964582955.1 uncultured bacterium | reverse complement strand
ATAACCAACAGAATCATCGTAGCCGCCTCCGGTGAGGATTTCAGCATCATCAGAATTTTTTGCATATTCAATATATTCGGAAATAGAGTCGAATGCAGATTTGTCAATGACGGCATTCACAAAATGAGTGAAATCTTCCGGATCGCCCATTTTGATGGTGTTAACCTGTGCAATATATTTTTCTTTTACCTCATACCAAATGGTGGAGGGAATATAAGCCCTGGAAAGAGCAGAACATTTTTGACCCTGGAATTCAAAAGCGCCCCGAACCATGGAGGTAACCAGTCCGTCAATATTGGCGGATTCATGGGCGATGGAAAAATCTTTTCCTCCCGTTTCTCCCACGATTCTTGGGTAGGATTTGTAATTCCGGATATTTTTACCTACTGTCTCCCACATATTTTGGAAAACTGCAGTGGAACCGGTAAAATGAACACCGGCAAGATTAGGATGTTTCATAACTGTCGGCCCAACAACTGAACCATCCCCTGGAATAAAATTGATGACGCCGTTAGGGAGTCCTGCTTCTTTGAACAATTTCATAAGAAATGAGGCCGGATACACTGTGCTGGAGGCTGGTATCCAGCGTGTCACTTTTCCCATGAAGGGAGGTTTGCGGCGATACTGGTAATATTGTATGGGGTGACGGCAAAAACGAAACCTTCCAATGGACGGTGCTCTGTGGAATTTTTCATTCCATCCGGAGAGTACATAGGTTGTTGCTGATACAATTCCTGGGCGAACCATGCGTTAAACCTCCAGAAATCTATGAGTTCACAAGCTGCATCAATTTCCGCCTGAAAAGCATTTTTACTCATGTTCAGCATAGTGGACGCATTAATGGTATCTCTCCAGGATCCTGCCAATAGATCAGCCATTTTTAAGAATATTTTTGCTCGCTCTTCAAGTGATATTTTTGACCACCATTTCCATGAGTCCAGAGCGGATTCAATGGCCAGTTGAATTTCCTTTTCTCCCGCTTTGTAGAACGTACCCAATACATATTGATGGTTATGGTGAATGATGCATTTTCCTGGATTTACGTTTTTTATTTGCTGACCGTTTTTAATGATGGGGATTTCAACTTTTGTTGATTTTAGTTCGGCAATTTTGGCTTTTAGTGATTTTTTCTCGAGTGAACCGGGACCATAGTTTTTTACCGGTTCGTTTACCGGTTTGGGGATGTTAAATGGTGTATCTTTCATGATAGAATTTATAGCGTTTATCGATTGAATTTATAATGTAAAATGGCGGGAAAAGTAAAGGTGGAAATGGATGTGAAACAAGAATAGTAATTCGATTTTAATAGAAACAAAGGAGTGAAAGTTTTTCACATACTATTTTAGCTATACTGGATCAGGGTTTTGGATAATCCCACGACCTATTACTCCTGATAAAACTAAGGTACCACCAATCAGAGCAGTTACACCCATATTTTCTCCTAAAAATAAAAAAGCAAAAATAGGATTGAAAATAGGTTCAACAACGGGATAAATAATCGCATCCAGTGCGGACACATATTTTATTGCTGTGCTGTACAATATATATGCAAATCCAAGCTGGACCACACCTAAAAATATTATCATGAGCCAGTGATCAATTTCAAATGGCACTGCTTTTCCGTAAAAGGGGAAACAAAGTAAAAAAGTAATTAAATTGCCTAAAATCACTGTATCGATAGGTCTGCCATCTTTTTGCTTACGCATGAAGAGGGTAAGGCCTGCAAATCCAAACCCTGATAACAGTGCAAAAATATTCCCCCACAACTGATTGAAGGAAAGATCATCCATAAAAAAAAATCCTAATCCAATCAAAATGATAAAAATAGAAAACCAGTCTATTTTTGTAGATTTTTCTCCAAGAAAGGAAAAACTAAATATAGCGACATATACAGGAGCTGAAAATTGAATCAGAATAACATTGCCGGCGGTTGTCATTTTGTTGCCGATTACAAAACAAACTACCATTAAAGTGTAAGACAATGCACCGCCCCAGGTATACTTATCAAAGTTAGAAAACCTGGGCCTACTGTAACAGTAAATCAGGACAAATGCAATCCCACTTCTTAGGCCTGCAATAGTTAGAGGGGGCCACGGGATGACCTTTATTATGAATCCGCCAGTGCTCCATAAGATTCCCGTTAGTATAAGGAAAGCTATGGCAGTATTTCTGCTCAAATTAGGTTTTAAATTAATTGTTTATTTAGAAAAATTGAAATCCCATATGAGAAAAATATACACAATATTTTTAGAAAAAATGTAAAACAATCGAAAGATTTTTTCGTCTTAATTTGACGACCCATCATGACACAAAATACAAACCAATCCGTAAGAGTCCGTTTTGCTCCTAGCCCAACAGGTCAGCTCCATTTAGGCGGGGCAAGGACTGCATTATTCAATTGGCTTTTTGCCCGTTCCAAAAACGGGGTATTTCTGTTGAGAATTGAAGACACGGACAAAATCCGTTCTAAACAAGAATTTGTGGACCAGATATGTGAATCGCTGAATTGGATGGGCTGTGATTGGGATATGGAAATGGTTTATCAATCCGAAAGAAATGATTTATATTTCAAATCACTCAAAAAATTGTTGGTATCAGAAAATGCATATCGGTGTTTCTGTGATAAAGAGGAATTGGCTAAAATCAGAGCTGAAAGAGAAAGAGCGGGATTGGGATATACTTATCCCGGAACCTGCCGTTCTCTCAATCCTATTGATATTAAAGTAAAGCTTGAGGATAACACTCCAAATGTAATAAGAATTAAAATACCGGAAGGTAAAACAAGATTTTTTGACTCTATTTACGGCGATATCTCCATCAGCTATAAAGAATTGGATGATTTCATTGTTGCCCGGACGGACGGCTCTCCAACCTACAATTTCACCGCCGTTGCAGATGATCACGATATGGGGATTACACATATTATTCGTGGAGAAGATCATATTTCAAATACACCAAAGCAAATTATTCTGTATGAAGCATTGGGTTATGATATTCCTCAATTTGCTCATTTACCCATGATATTGGGTGCGGATAAAAAACGGTTGAGTAAACGCCATGGAGCTATGGGTGTTCAGGAATTCTGAGATTAGTGATTTTTGAATTCTGCTCTGGTTAATTATCTGTCATTGTTGGTATGGATTTCTGGGACGGAACAGGAATTATTTTCTCCCGAAGAGCTTATTCATGAATTTTCCATTAACCGTGTTCAGAAGAAAGGTGCGGTGTGGGATAATCAGAAACTGGAGTGGATCAATCAGCAGACAATCTTACGAATGGAAAATGATGATATTTTGGTACACATTCGCAATATCAATTCTCAGTGGGGAGAAAAACAACCGAAAGAAACCCTTCTCTCTATTATTGAGTTAATGAAACCCAGAAGTAAAACTATTGTTGAGTTAACAGACGCTACAGATTATTTTTTCCATGATCCAACAGAGTACGATCCAAAAACCATGAAAAAACGCTGGAAAAATTCCGATGTGAATGAACTTGTAAATGAGTATAAAAAATGTCTTGATACTGTAGATGAATGGACTGTCGAAAATGTGGAACTTGTATTAAGGAATTTGAGCGACAGAAAAAATATCAATCCTGCAAAACTGATCCATCCTGTTCGATTGGCATTAAGTGGAACTGGTGCTGGACCGTCCCTGTTCCACATGATAGAGGTTTTAGGTAAAGACATTTGTGTTAGAAGATTGAAAAAAGCGGTAGATTCACTTCCGTTTGATAAACAATGAAAAATAATAATGATTGAATCAAAAAATTTTATTCAGCAGATCATCGAAGATGATTTATCCTCAGGAAAGCATCAAGAAATCATCACCCGATTTCCTCCTGAACCAAATGGTTATCTTCACATTGGTCATGCAAAATCCATCTGCATAAATTTCGGATTTGCCAAACAATATAACGGTACTTGTAATCTCAGGTTTGACGATACCAATCCGTCAAAGGAGGAAGAGGAATATGTCAATTCCATTATTGAAGATGTGAAATGGTTGGGTTTTGACTGTGAAGGTAAGGTGCTTTATGCATCGGATTATTTCGATGAAATGTACAACCATGCAGAAGCTCTGGTAAAAAAAGGGAAAGCATTTGTCTGTGATATGAGTGCTGAAGAAATAAATAATTTCCGTGGTACTCTAAAAGAACCTGGGAAAGAAAGCCCCTACAGGGGACGTTCTATTGATGAAAATCTTGTTCTATTCAGGAGAATGAAGGAGGGGGAATTTCCCAATGGTTCAAAAGTGTTGAGAGGGAAAATTGAAATGAGTCATCCTAACCTGAATATGAGGGACCCTGTTATTTACAGGATTCTGCATGAAAATCACCACAGAACCGGTGACGCATGGTGCATTTATCCTATGTATGATTGGGCGCATGGATTGGAAGATTCTATTGAGGGAATCACCCATTCTCTCTGTACATTGGAATTTGAG
>CAZOUJ010000147.1:0-4464 GCA_964582955.1 uncultured bacterium | reverse complement strand
GGACAGGATGAAAATTTACTTTATTGGCAGGATCTAAGAAATGGAAGACGGAGCTATGGACAGAAAATATCTTCTGATTTTGGAAATGAAACACTAAATAATGGAACAATGTTGTGCGACGATCCAACACAGAGTGAAACAAAAGCGGTAAAAGCGACTTCAAATTTATTTTTAGGATATTTGAATGATGAAGCAGAACAACTTGCATCTTACCAAGTTTTAAATCTAGATCTCAGTCCTATCGATGATGGCAACGGTCTTTTGGTTGACCAAAGTACGGACTCACAGCCTGCGTTTGACACTGTGGTTGGAGAGGATGGATATGTATATTATGTGTATTCAAAATGGGTGGATTTCTGGGAATATTTTACGGAGATATTCATCCAAAAATATGACGAATATGGAAATCCGCAATGGGGATCTCCAATTCAGTTAACAAGTTCTACTGCAGAAGATATTGTAAAATCAATTCATCCACTGTCCGGCGGAGGATGTGTTATACTTTATGAATTCAGCTCCGGAGGATTTACAACTTTGAAATCACTGACAGTTAATTCCGATGGACAATATACAGATCCTGTTGATTTAACCAATCAGAGCTCTATAAATCAGTTTTATGAAGCATCCCTTTCATCAGATAGTCTCATATTTGTCACTTGGAAGGACAGCAGAGGAAGTGGTTATGACATCTATGGTCAATTTCTTAGCTCGCAAGGAAATTTGTTAGGCAATGCACAAGGAATCGAAATCGCGGGATATATTAATGACCAAACCAATTCCACCGCTGCTTTAAACACCCAGGGAAATGAAATATTGGTATGTTGGGAAGATAACCAGTTTAACGAAATTGCAGATATTAGTTGTTCCAGGGTTGATGTGAATGATTATTCGATTGGGGAATTAATCAGTGTAGCAATAACTGGTGATGAGGAAATGAATCCTTTTGCCTTTCCATCTGAATCTGGTACATACCTTATTACTTGGGAAAATAGAGTTGGAGGTTTAGATACTGAGATATTTTATCAGGAAATGAATGAAAACGGTTTTGTTCATGTGGACAATGGTGTCGTTGTTTGCGATGCCCCTTTTGACCAAATGAATCCTCAGATCGGACTATACTCTGAAACAGAAAATTCTTACATAATTTATTGGGATGATAAGCGGAGCACTGGAAAAGCAGAATTGACCAATATTTTTTGTCAATCGGTCACACTAACTTCTGGCGAGGAGATGGTTATTTCTTATATTAACGACTGGAACCTGGTTGGTTTGCCATTGGTTGTTTCAGATAACTCTTATTCTGCCGTGTTTCCTGATGCCATTCCAGGGACTCTTTACTTATTTGATGGAACCTATTACCAGGCTCAAGAGCTTAATCATGGTAGAGGATATTGGCTGAGATTTGATAATTCAGGGAGCACAACTTTGACAGGTGATCCATTAAATGATTTAACGGTCAGCCTGGCTGTGGATTGGAATCTGATCTCAGGAATAACCCAAAGCATTGATTTAAGTGAGGTTGATGATCCAGATGGAATTATCGTTCCCGGAACCCTCTTTGGTTTCAGTGGTACCTATGAACAGATATCGACCCTAGAGCCTGGAAAAGGATATTGGTTGAGGACTACGGCTTCCGGCGATATATTTATTTCACCAGGTTCTCGAAGCATGAAGATACCATTCGTGAACAGATTGACAGGTGCGAACACTTTAGAAATAAATGGGATGGCCCTGTTTTTTGGAAAGGAGATTTCTGATGAAGAAAAATTAAGTTACAGTCTTCCTCCAAAACCACCTCATGGAGGGTTTGATGCACGGTTTTCAGGCGGTTGGATTTTTCCAGCTGAATCCTATGTTATTGAAGTGGAGCACACTGACAAGCCACTGGAAATAAAATATGATATCAAAGATGTTTATCCCAACAATGCCCAATGGATTTTAAGGAATTTAGAGACAAATGATGAAATTGAACTTAGCGGAAAGAATGGAGCGGTAAGGGTTAACCCTTCTGATACTTTCAGGTTAGAAAAATCAATTTCTAAATTTCCGGAAGGGTTTAGTTTATTCCAAAACTTTCCGAATCCGTTTAATCCAACAACTACCATTTATTATAATATTCCCACTGAATCTTTCACAAGGTTAGCTGTTTATGATATTTCAGGTAGATTGGTGAGAGAGCTCGTATCAGAATATCAATCTCCAGGTTATTATTCAATTTTCTGGGATGGATCGGATATGTTAAATCGGGATGTTCCCAGTGGAATTTATTTTTATACCATTGAGGCAAACGATTTTCAGGATGTGAAGAAAATGTTGTTGGTAAAATAGAATAATACATCCTACACCTCATATGAAATATCTATTTATCCTTCTGTTACTGGGGGTATATCCATCCTTATTTTCACAGGATGGAGCGTTGCCTGGTTTCTATCACACCTATGAAGATATTGAAGCTCAGTTAGATGCCTGGGATGAGGAATTCGGGAGCACGCCATCGGGCAGTAATGGTATCATTTTTCATAAAGAAGTGATTGGGTATTCCATGGAAGATAACCTTCCATTTTGGGGTGTAAAGATATCTGACAATGCTAATGTGGATGAGGACGAACCGCGAATCTTGATCTTAGGGCAGTGCCATGCTGAAGAAATTTATGGTGTCGAAATTTCCATGGCACTTATCAATTGTTTCCTCAATTTAAGCAGTGGTGGAGTGGAAGAATGCTTTAGCTCAGAAATAGCCGGCCAGGTATTTCCAAACCTTCAAAATCTTGAGATATGGATCATACCGACCCATAATCCTGAAGGCTTGAGGGTTGTCCATGGTTACGAAGGAACCGCTGGTGATACTACTCTATGGATAGAGGATGTGAGCTATCGCAAAAACAAAAGGGATGTGAATGGCGACAGTATTTTTAATTTTGACAATACGGTAGAGGCAGGCAGCGACTCTGATGGAGTGGACCTAAACCGAAACTATGGCTTTAACTGGATTTTCGGTGATGATTTGTATATTGAGAATTGTAACGGAGGATATTGTTCACACTTTGATTATTACCGTGGTGAGACTCCATTTTCGGAATCAGAGACACAGGCCATTCGTGAATTTGCTATTGCAAAACAGAATCTATTATACATTGCCTACCACAGTACCATGTCTGGAAATGTATAAGAAAAAGTGATCTATTCATGGGAGTGGGGTGACGGTACAAAATATTCTCCTGACTTTGATGTTATCCATGACATAGGTGTAAAAATTGCTAATCTGACTTTTAAAGATGCTGTAGACGGCTCTACCTATGACCCCACAACCAGTAAGAGTATGAAGGGGAACGCTCATGACTGGTTTTATAGAGAGACCGGATGCATTCAATATTTAATTGAAATGGGTACCGCCAATATGCAGTCGTCAGACAGCACTCATGTCTATCAGATAATTGAAGACAACTTTAATGGTGCATTCTATCTCTTTAACAGAGCATGGGGTAACACAAACAATTCGAGCCTGTCAGCAGATAAATACCAGATCACAGGTCATGTCAGCGATGCAGTTACGGGTGAAACGGTTCCTGCTAGTGTTAAAATTTTAGAAATGGATGGAGGTGTGCTAAGGCCCAGATATACTGACAGTTTTGGAAGATATCGCCGGTTATTAAATGAGGGGAACTATACCCTAAAAATTTCTGCTGATGGTTATGAGAGCTTTGAACAATCATTCTATTCTTCCGAATCAGAGGTGACCGAGTATGATGTTTCGCTCAATTCCTCTCCAGTTCACAATTTGACCCTTGACATAGTATCTCCCAATGAATTTCCAGGTCCATTTCAATTAATTCGCCAAACCCAAATTAATACAGACACTCTTGAGCTAGTCTCTGGCGAGAATCAATTTAGCTGGCACGAAGGTGTTTATAGGCTTACCATTGTACCTGAAGGTCTCTCTCCGGCGGTGATTGATCTGACACTAATGGGCGATGAAACAATCTCAATTAATCTTACAGAATCGGAAATTATTTTTGAAGAAAATTTTGATAATATTGATAATTGGTCTGGATCAGTTTACTGGAGTGCGGAAGGTTCACTCCTGTCGCAAACAAATTTCACCTATAATAATTCCATCGAATCATTGCTGACTTCATCGGTCCCAATTTATATTGCGGAAGAAACTGGTGCAGTCTTTCAACTTAGCTTGTATTATGAATTGGAGTGGGATAATGATACTTTATCACTAGGATTGAATGATATTAATCAGGGCGACATAATTTGGTTAAACCACTGGACAGACCAAAACTGGGTTGAGCACACGGAATATATCCCTGCGATCTTGGTCCCCGGATATTATACCACTGTGATTCGGTTAAAAACGGATGAAAGTGTACAGTACCGGGGATTGGTATTGGAGTCCTTAACTTTGATCAAGGGTTCTAGTGTACAGTTGGATATAATCGATTCTGCATTTCCTTTTTC
>CAZOUJ010000146.1:957-4477 GCA_964582955.1 uncultured bacterium | reverse complement strand
ACATCCCCTGTTCGTATTCAGCAACCAAGCTATAACAAATCATAGAATCCAAAACAGGATGGGTATAGTGGAACTGCGTATCAGTAGTTTCCCCTATCATGTTACCTTCGGAATAAATGCTGTACCGTTCCAGCATCCCACAATATGAATAGTCTCCAAGATAGTTTCGACATAGGTTAATTGACCAGTTAATATAGTCCTGGTAAAATTCAAGATCGTCATAGCTGTCCCATCCACAAAGGCCCGTGGGATTCTGGCCATTGTCAGCCATGAGAAACGGTGCAAAATCTTCCAACCCATCATCGTTAACATCTCCTGCAGATGTCTGGGGAAATATCGATACCTTTAGATAATCTGAGCCTTGTGCCTCATATTGCAACCCCTCAAGATCGCGATATCCTGAATAGCAGTCTGAAGTAACAATATCATCCAACAGGATCTGGTTGATAGTACCATACTCATCAGTAAGAGATAGAACAAGTCTTGCTGTATCAGATGTAATAGAATTATCTATCATATATGCCCAATCTATAAAGTCAAGGCTTCTGAGACTGTATACCCCATCTTGAACATGAGGATAGAGCACAGAGCTACCCCAACCCATTTCACCACGAATATAATTACTGGGATTCTCAACAAGGTTCTCACACATTTCATCCCGCACACCTCCTGGAGCCTGCACTGAATCAGGGATCGCCGAAAGATTCGCCCGAAGAAGTTCGATCTCACCATCCTTAAGTACAGCCTCTTTGTATGCTTGATCAAGGAGATGGCTTGATATCATTGGCGCTGACAGGTTTGCCTCAAATTCCACCACCATATCGGGGGCATAGTGTACCATCAGCTTTGGTGGATTTGCTCCAGACCAGCCATCTATCTCCAAGAAATAATTATCGCTCATATCAAGGCAGTTTACTCCCATACGCAGGGCCTGGCCCGTATCAGCCTGTGCCAGGATTAAGTCAACAGATTGATTAAGTATATAAGAGTAGTTTCCAGGAGAAAACTCATCAGTCTCAATAAAATTTCCGTGTGCTTCAGGAGTCCCTGCCTCTTCTGTTATGTCAGCATAAACAGCCTCAAGAGTATCTACAAGAGGATCCGTGTGCATGGGGGTCACACTCCAGATGGGCTTATTGGTACTTATCACCTGTATATTCAGCTCAGTGTAAATGGGCATTAAGCCCGGAACAAGGTTTGACAGGTCAAACGATATCCATCCGGAGCTCATACTTTTAGCAAGAATAGTAGTGCTCGTATCGTTGAACTCTTGATTGGTAAGAGATCCAGTAGCGCCATCGTACATTGGAACGTGGGAGGTATCAATGCCAGATCCTATTGAGCCTACGGGCGCCCAGCTCATAGTTGTGGAGTTCAGTGTATCCCCATCAATTATTTCAAGACGACTCTCTCCATCAAATTCTGAGGGTGAACAGAGGTTTGCAAAGATACCTTCGGTGGCCACACAAACCGGATCGCCAGGTGGAGTTAATTGTGCGGGATCTACGTCATCTCCGGTTTGAACACTTGCTTTTACTGTATAGCAGTATTCCTGTCCATCATCCAGTCCCGTATCTAAGACTGTGGTCTCACTTGTAACAGCAACCGGGACATCTCCATCGTCACGATAAAGCAAATATTCAATCACGTTTACTTCTGGATACGGAGGAATTGAAATAGTAAAAGGACCTACTGAATTATTTGTCTCATCTGACTCCATCTGATTGCAGTCCAGGTCAACCCCAAGATAAATTTCATGTTCCCCTGGCGCCAGGCTGGATAGGTTCGCAAGTACATAAACAGAGCTGGAAGCCTCAAGGGTCTCAACATAATAGCTCAGGTCACCATAAGGAGTGTTCGGATAGCAGTCAAAGGAAAAATCTACCGGGTCGATCCAGAGTTCGATCCAAATATCATCAGTTGGAATCTCCATGGATGAATTATAAACAAAAAATGAAATGGTTCGGGTAACGTTGTTTACCTCCACATCTCCAATATTCAGTTCCGGAAGCTCTTCCGAAGGAATCTCAATAAGGCTCCAGGTGAATGGCCCTGGATCAAATGCTCCTGACCAGAATATCTTATAGGTTTCTCCTTCAGAAACGGGGATCTCAACCGTTGAAGGACCATAATATTCACAGCAGTCGTCATTCGCAGCAATAGTAACCGAACCGGAATCACAGTCAGCATAAACCAATAAATTTGTATCCCAAAGCGCATCATCCGTTTCATTCTGTGAACTGATCACCAGGTACCCCGTCATGGTCGTAGTATATGTAAACCACTGGTCCTCACCTGAAGCATCATTAGTATCGGAAACAGCCGACAAAGGATCATCACAAGTGTCGCCTGGATCACGGGAATCGGGTGCGCCTAAGCTTTCCTCATAAATCCGTCGTACGGTTTTGGGTAAAATTCGAAACCTGTCCTCTGGCCTGTGGGCACTGCGTACCGCGTCCCTGGCAGACTCAGTAATGTTTACAAACGCGTCGGGGTTGGTGAGTGCAAGAGCATCATCCTCACCCATTGGATCCCAGTGAAGCTCTGCAGATCGAAACAACCCTGTGGCCAATATGTTTTCTACCCATGGATATTGAACAAAATCAATTGAGCCAGAAGTATTGTTTCCTTCATCAGTCTCCATTATAAAACAGTCATTATCTACCGATACATAGAACTCATAGGTGCCGGGACCTAACACCGAAAGGTCAAACTCAGCAATAGTGGAACTATCGGGGTCTAGAGTGTCACTTATGGAGATATAAAGGTCTCCATCCGGTTCCCCACAGTGAATGGGCCAGTTATCATTGTTGATCCAAAGATCAACATAAAATAAAGATCCAACAGAAATACTGCCTGAATTGGAAATGCCAACTGACAAAATCTGATTGTCTGCATCCAGGACTGTAGATTCAATGGAAAGATCAGGTAAGTCAGGAGCTCCCTCTCCCTCCATAAGTGTCCAAACATATCCATTCCCAAAGTTCAGGTCCTCCCACTTAAATATAATGGTATCTCCAACAGATGTATAGACTAATAGGGAAGATAATTTTGAACTTGAAGAGACATCATCATTCTCACCCAGTAAATCATTTTCAAGATCACAAGATGAAAATGCTTTAACGTAGGTGTCTGCCTCATCACCAGAAGTGTCGGGCTGTGATGAAACCAAAATGTAGCCATTAACTTGAGCTGTATAACTAAAATACTGAACGCCACCAGTAGCACTGTTATCACCAACTATCGCGGGGATTGGATCGCTACAATCATCTCCCTGTTCCTGCCCAAATATATGAATAGATGAGAATAAAAATACGATGATAAATGTTACTATTGTGTTTTTCAATGAAAGCTCCTTATGTGTTTTAAGTATTAGTGTATTATTAAAAGTTTCAGGTGCAAAATATTTTTTTTAAGTAATAAGAATCAGAATTAATTTTGAATGTCAATCATATACCATTTCATAGTTCAGAATACATAACTTTTATTACTAAAAAAATAAAAAGTGGTGTCATACCAC
>CAZOUJ010000146.1:0-947 GCA_964582955.1 uncultured bacterium | reverse complement strand
CCTTGATCTTGCCCTAATAACTGAATCGACGAAAAAAATATTCCCATGATTATTATTAAAATTGTGTTATTCAATCTATGTCTCTTTTTATAAGAATTTTTCATTAGTTGTTTTAAGATTGATCCATTAGATAACTGAAGATGTAATGTCTATTAGGAGAAGTTTTTCTAATCACCTTATTCATATTTTAAACCGTCTTTAAAGCAATAATCCTAATCGAAAAATAAACATATTTTCCTCAGGGTGTATTTTGCCGGCGAAAAAAATAGCCAACTTATTTTATTAACACAAAGCAAATTATAGACAAAGTTGATACGCTATCTACTTAAAGGTAGAACAAAAGGAAAAATACTCTGTATCCTGAATTAAAATCAGTTGTCTTTTAATATTATTACTATTCCCCATCAATCGTGAAAGCAAATGGGACGGAAGGATCTCCCAATATCTGCCCATTTATAAATTGTTCGGATTGATCAAGCTTCCAAAATATATTTGTGCTTGATTGAAAATAATAAAAATCAACCGTCTCATCATTATCGCTATTCCCGTATATTGCCAGATAACAAATATAATTATCATTCTCAGGCATGGGAGTAGTTTTTCCTCTACAGGACTCCTCAACAAAAGCAAATAACGTATCAGAAGTACTTTGCTGTTCAGATAAAATATCAATCTTCCCAGTCAGGGTCATTAAATCAATGAAATCAGATGGATTCAGGTCACATCGTTTTAGTTCCAGACAAGTGCTGTTATTTCCATCACAGACACCACACTCATCTAATACAGCAGTCCCGCCACAAACACCAGAACAATCTTCCACACAGTCATTTTCCGAACAGGAAACCACAACCAGGAATGCCAGGAATAAAAATCTCTTCATCTAACTAGTTTACCCCTAATCCCTCCTTTATTTTTTTTAATATACTATTTGAGCAATAGCATTTTTC
>CAZOUJ010000145.1:0-4479 GCA_964582955.1 uncultured bacterium | reverse complement strand
TAAAGACTACCAGCAAACGACAAACATGTTTTTTCCAGGTCCAACAAAGCTAAATCATATTTCTTCTAAAATAAACTCGATCAAGGATTGAAGCAAGAGCACCGATGTATCGGGGGTTTTTTGTTTGAAGATTTAGGTTATGGCTCATAACTCGATGGATAGAATTCTATAATAATTATATGATTCAATTATATTAAGTACCTTGTACAGGTGTATATCTTTAAGTATCAGGCTACTAAGAGTTAATAATAATTTCATAATAATAAAAGGAGAAATAAATGTTTATACAGGTAGTTAATTTTAATTTAGAAGGACTGACTCATGAACAGTATGCAGGAGCTGCAAAGAAAGTGGCATCCGGATTTACAGAAGTGAAAGGTTTAAAATCTAAAGTATGGCTATCAGATAAAGAAAATAATGTATATGGTGGAGTCTGTACTTGGGAAAATCATCAATCAATGGAAGACTATCTGAATAGTCAATTCTATGATGAAGTACTTGGTAGCCATCATCATTTCGTTAATGTTTCTTATAAGGCATATGATATTCTTGATGGGCCAACGCAAATAACAAATCCCTAAATAATTTAAAAAAGTTAGAGTGAAGTAAGAAAAAAATTATTATATAAAAAAAAGAGATATATTTATGAATAAAAAATGTGTTCATCTTAATTTCCTTCTTCTATTATTATTTTCAACCGCATGTGAAGATAAAAATAACCAAATATCTGCAGGTGAAAATATAATTCCAGACGAAGAAATAACACTGGAAACATGTAGTGAGAATATCAATGATAATGTTCCATCATTTTTTATAAAATATTTTAAATGTGTAGATATTGAACTAACCAATGACCAAATTATTATAACGACGGATGGAGTGCCACCCCACAGAAGCTGGTATTTTTCAGAAGGCCACCCCAATAATATTGATTTTGAAAGTCAGGGGGATGGATATGAACAAAATCCTAATTTTATATATTCACAAAATTTTGTGATTTCCATACCTGTTAGTCCAAGTCCTAAAGGAATCCAGATCACTGAATCTGGGGTGGATGGTGATGTAGGGTCTGACGCTCATGAGTTTAGCATGGGCCCCGTGGGAGTGGCACTGGACGGGGTCACAATATTTAACCCTCTTGCTGCCCCTGGGCATGATATTGAAGATGAAAAATACAGCTTTGATTTTTATAATGGTCACCCGGAGATGTCAGGGTACTATCACTATCACACAAATACAAAGGGTCCGTTAGAGGTTTTGGAGCACAAGGGACTGATAACCAATTCAACTCCTGGTTTATCAGAGATTGAAGTTTACGGGATCATGTGTGATGGGACCGTAGTTTTGGGATGCACTGAGCTGGATGGCTCTGAACCGTACGAATCCGGTCTGGATGCACAGAATGGGCATACTCACGATTTAGTTGATGCTGAAGGGACTACACATTTTAGTAACCGGTACCATACCCATATCTGTCCAGACCAATTATCCGATCATCAATTTACTCCTGAATTGCAATATTATGATGATTGTAACAGATCATTTTGAGGGACAGATGAAATCCCTCTTTTAATTTTAAAAAATATATTTAATCTTTTCTTTTTAATCTTTTTTATTGAAAATTATAATGTTCTGGGTGATTTTGCCGGTATTTTGCTCATAGCCCGTTCAGTTAGTGCCGTTATCGTCAAAGACGGATTGACCCCGGGATTTGCAGAGACCATTGAGCCGTCACACACATAAAGATTTTCATATCCAAAGACACGATTGTTTTTGTCAATCACTCCTTCTGAACTATCATTTCCCATAACAGCGCCCCCCAAAATATGAGCTGTTGTGGACATTCCAAAGAGTGCTTCGTTATTGGGCATCATAGGTTTGCCATTCAACTTTTCAGCTAATTTATCAGCATATTTATTTGCTTCCGGGATAAAAGGTGTAGGTGCTTTCCCTTTTTCCAATTTAGTTCTCATTCTATTCCCCAATTTGCTTTTTGAAAACTTCACTGTACTGTCCAATGTCTGCATAAAAAGCAGAATCTGGGTGCGTTTTGCCCAATCCCAAACAAATAATACCTTCATATTTTTTATTGGATGCAAAATCAAATCCTTGATCATTTTAGCCACCCTACTTAAAAATGATTTTCCATAGACCCTTGGCAAAATCAGCAACCGCCAGAAACCTGATCCTTTTGAATATCGTACCGGCTCAATATGTGTGTGTTCTCCGGTATGAAGAATTGAACCAATGGAAACTCCTGTTGAAAAGTCCGCTGTCTTATCAAAGGATGTAATGGGAATTAATGCTTCAGAATTGGTTCGCACCATACATCCGATCATATCTGATAGATGAGGGAGAGATAATTCTTTCAAGGTTAAAAGCAATTGAACTGTACCCAAGACTCCGCCTGAAAAAATCACTGATTTACATGATACACTTCCCTTTTTTTTGAAAAATAGTGAGGTAGACTGTTCCCAAAACACTTTATATCCATCCGAACCGGTCTGATTTCCCATTGGTCTTACATCAACTACTTCAGATTCTGCTTGGATCTCCGCACCATTTTTCTGTGCTAAATGAAGGTAGTTTTTATCTAATGTGTTTTTAGCATTATGACGACATCCAACCATACATGCGCCACAAAAAATGCATCCTGTTCTGTTGGGACCTTTACCACTAAAATATGGATCAGAAACTGTTTTTCCCGGTTCTCCAAAATATACTGCTACATTGGTAGAATGAAAATCTTCTTCCCTGTTCATGTCTTTTGCTATTTCTTTCAATGCAAGGTCCCCTGTTCCCATATAGGGATTTTGTTCTGCACCTAGCATGTTCAAAGCTAATGGGTAAAAATCTTTTAACTCCTCATCACAAACAGCCAAAATCGACCAGCTTATAGACACAAAAAAGGATAAATTAGCTACCGCAAGTCTAATTGCATAAACCAGTGAACCGCCACCGACACCCACTCCAGAGACAATCCCAATATGGCGGTAATAGGTCAATTTTAAAATTCCCCAGAACCGTAAAACTGGTAACCACATCCACCGTTTTAAGTTCCAGTTAGTTTTGGCAAAATCCTTTGAATTCCACCACTTTCCTTTTTCGATAACCAATACTCGGTAACCTTTTTCAGACAATCGGAGTGCTGAAACAGATCCCCCGAAACCGGAACCAATAACAACATAGTCGTAGTCGTATTTGTGTGAACTCATGTGTGCTAAAAAAATATTTATATATGGAAGATATAAAATTTACGTAGATTTTTTATTGAGTACACTAACTGTACTCCGATTTCAATCCTTAAATTTGCATAAAACTCCAACATATAATTTGATTTGTTCGCTATTTGAGTATCGTTCATACCATACAAATAATAGTATCTATATAGAGATATAATTAAGGGTTTTTAACTTTGTTGCTTTTGTAAGAGATATGAGTTATGTCCACCTGTAATGAAAAATAAAGTATTATTTAACCTCATAATGCTTTACAGCACCATATGTGTTGCAGAAGAACTGAATAATATTAGTCCAAATCAGTTACGTTTTCGAGAAATGGTAGCTACACGAACAAATTATCCTCCCATTATTGATGGCATTATCGATGATGACGTTTGGGAAAATGCAAAAATCGAAAATGAATTTATCCAATTTGAACCATATAATTTGGCAGCGCCATCCGAGAAAACTGACGCACGTTTAATGTATGATAATAATTATGTGTATGTTGCAGTCAATAATTATGATACTGAACCAGAAAAAATAACTGGAAGACTGAGCAGAAAAGACCGCTGGATGGAAGCTTTTGGATCTCATTCAGATTGGCTTGGTGTCGGGTTTGATTCAAACAATGATGACCGTACTGGTTATTGGTTTGCCGTGAATCCAGCGGGATCAAGGATGGATGTATATGTTTCTGGTGAGGGCATGGAAGCATTCGATAGCAGCTGGGATGTAGTTTGGGAATATAAAACGGTCCTTCACGATAAAGGTTGGTCTGTAGAATTGAAAATACCTGTTAGTGTATTTCAATTTGATGCAAATAAAAATGAAGATTGGGGTTTTCAGATTTCTAGACACATTTATCGTTTACAGGAAGAGGTGCATTGGCCAGGTAGGGCAAAGGGAGTCAATGGTTTTGTACCTTATTATGGGATATTAAAAGGAATGGACAATATTCCCTCACCAAAAAAAGTTGAAATATTACCATATGTTTTAAGTGGGAATAATGATGAATCGAATGTTAGTTCTATGGGGCTCGATATGAAATATGGATTGAGTGCACAATCATCTCTGAACATGACTATTAACCCGGATTTTGGCCAGGTAGAAGCTGACCCATCTATTTTAAATCTCACTGCATTTGAAACTCAATTTGAAGAAAAGCGCCCCTTTTTTATTGAAGGTGGTTCCTTTTTTAAAAATCGGTACAAATTATTCCATTCCCGGCGTATTGGTCAAACGCCAGGAATGCTTG
>CAZOUJ010000144.1:0-4484 GCA_964582955.1 uncultured bacterium | reverse complement strand
TTTACTGGTGCACGGCTGATATAGGATGGATCACAGGCCATTCCTATATTATTTATGGGCCTCTTGCAAACCGTGCTACGACTCTGATGTTTGAGGGTGTACCCAATTATCCAGACTTTGGGCGGTTCTGGGATGTAGTAGAAAAACATAAGGTAAACATATTCTATACCGCGCCCACTGCACTAAGAGCACTCAAGAGAGAGGGCAATGATATTGTTGTCAATCGTGACCGTTCATCGATAAATATACTGGGAACCGTTGGAGAACCTATCAAAGAACCAGAATGGTGGTGGGCGAAAATCGATGTCCAATCATGGATACATGGTGGCAGACCGAGACCGGTGGAATTCTTATTACCCCACTTCCATCAGTAACCACATTGAAACCAGGTTCAGCTACGTTCCCATTCTTCGGAATTACACCTGTGATCCTTGATCCAGATGGCAATGAAGTGCATGGCAATCCTGCAGAAGGATTGTTAGCTATCAACACATCCTGGCCGGGACAGATGCGAACAATTTATGGAGATCATGAGAGATTTTATGATACCTATTTTTCTATGTTCAAAGGCTACTATTTCACTGGTGACGGCGCTCGACGGGATGAGGATGGATATTACTGGATCACCGGACGGGTGGATGATGTGTTGAATGTGTCCGGTCACAGACTGGGAACAGCAGAGATAGAGGGAGCCATTGGTGCACATTCGTCTGTGGCTGAGGCTGCTGTGGTTGGGTTTCCTCATGATATCAAGGGACAGGGTGTTTATGCTTATGTGACCCTCATGGCCGGAATTGAAGCAAATGAGAATACTGTATCTGAAATAAAGTTGAAGGTGAGAGAACTTATTGGTCCACATGCGTCCCCTGATAAAATTCAATTTACACCTGCTCTACCAAAGACCAGGTCCGGTAAAATTATGCGCAGGATTCTCAGAAATATTGCAGAAGGTGATACAGCAAATCTGGGCGATACATCAACACTTGCGGATCCGAGCGTGGTAGATGACCTGGTGTCTGGGATGCGATAGAGTGCTGGAGGTTATCTTTATCAGATTCACAGAAATAAATCCATGCAAATTAGTAAGATAGTTCTGTTGGAGTATGCAACAATTTGAAAAAAGCCGGGATATAGCAAACTGTTTGGTTAAATATTGTGGAGTAAATTATAAACTAGGATATATCAATAAAATATATGAAGACATCCAGATCCAAGATTAATAATTAACAATAAAATAGAATATACCATTTAGTTAATAAATTAAAATATTTTAACAACCGAAAGTTCTTATTTAACATATATTTTTCAATAGTATTAGATTAGCCTATGCCTGGAGACTCTAAAACAGAAAGAAGGCTTGCAGCAATTGTTTTTACCGATATCGTTGGCTTCACGAAACTTACCGCTGAAGACCAGACCAAAGCAGCCGCACTTTTAGTCAAACAGCGAGAACTTCTTAGACCGCTGGTTGAATCTAGGAAGGGCAAATGGGTGAAAGAGATAGGAGATGGTTTGCTGCTCATCTTTGATACGGTAACAGATGCGGTGCAATGCTGTATTGAGATCCAGAAAATATTAAAACCTACAGAACACCTAAATCTCCGTATTGGGATACACCAGGGCGAAATATTAATTACTGAAAATGATGTCATTGGCGATGATGTCAATATTACTGCACGGATTGAACCATTCTCTGCGCCCGGCGGGATTGCCGTATCTAATAAGGTCAATGATGCCCTGGTAAGGGAAGAGGAATTTGAGACAAAATTTCTTGGAAAACCAAAATTAAAGGGTGTGGGGCAGACCGTTGAAGTTTATTGTATTATTTCACACGATCTGCCAGAAACAAATCTATCTGAAGTTTCTGCTAAGTTGGAAAGAAAGACACCAATCTGGATGATTGCTGTACCAGTAGTTTTGCTCGTTTCCGTTGTCGGTTATTTTGTAATGCCTAAAAAAGCAAAGGTTGTATCTGTGGCGGTTATGTACATGGAAATTATGGGAAATAAGGAAGACCAATACCTGGAGACGATCACCGAAGATATCATTTTCAATCTGTCAAAAGCCTTGCCAGCGAATTTATTGGTGTCTGAAGTCTCAGCAGTTCGAAAATTAAAGAACAAGGAAATGGAGGTAGCAGATATTGCTAAAAGTTTGGGCGTTCAATTTGTGTTTGAGAGCAGTCTTCAGCGGACAGGTGAAGGATTTAATTTGGGATGCAAGCTTGTAGAAGCAAAAACCGGTACAGATATATTCGAGAATCAATGGGTCATTGAAGAAAATAGTTTGCAATCTATTGTTGGTGTGCTAGTTGAAAATATTATCGGCGGCCTGGATATTCCAATGGCAGCTGAATTGAGAAGAATTGAATATGACCCTGAATCCTATGAACTTTACCTGAAGGCTACAGATCTCTATGCAAGGAGCGATAATATCGATCAAGATTTAGAAGCAATTAAAATGATGCAGGAGGCCGTTGACCTGGATGATAAGCTAATATCCGCTCAGCTCAAGCTGGGGATAATGTACTATGATAACGGTAATTATACTGATGCTGATTTCCTTTATTCGAGGTCACTCAAAAGAAGCAGGCAGTTAGAAGATAATACCAATATTGCTGAATCTTTGCGCAAACAGGGTGCACTATTGCGAAAACAACGGCAATATGAAGAGTCTGTCAAAAAGTTTGATGAAGCTCTATCTATTTTTAAAGTCATGAATGATAAGAGTAGCATGGCAAAGGTGATGAACAGTATTGCTATTCTTTACTATAAAACCAGGCGCTTTGATGAAGCACTTGAGTACTGGCTCATGGCATATAATACTGCCAAGGAGTTTGATGATAAACTGAAAATATCAAAGTATGTCAATAATATTGGGATATGGTACTGGAAGGACTATGACTACTCAAAAGCAATTGATTATTATAGCGAGAGTCTAACCATCAAAGAGGAACTTGGGGACACAAGAAACTATGGAAAAACTTTGAACAATATGGGGCAGGTCTATTATGACATGGGTGATTTCGTAAATTCTATTGAGTACTTCAATAAAAGTATTGTACTAAAAGAAAAACTCAATGATCAAAAAGGGTTAAATCAAACGATGCTAAACCTTGGGAAAGCATACTATTCCAATACAAATTATGATGAGGCAATGCACAATTTCAGGGAATCCCTTAATATTTCTGTTTCCTTTGATGATATCTACGATATATCAAACAGGTTCCAATCTATTGGTATGACTCATTTTGAATTAGCAAATTATGACAGCGCAAAATTTTATATGTTCAAAGCAGATAGTATTTTTAATGACATTGATTTTCCCGAAAACCGTTTAGTATCTCTTGCCTGGCTTTCGTTAATCTCAATCAAAAAGGGAGAAAAAAAGAAAACTGTCTCATTGTCCAAGGAATTTGAGAAATTAAATAACGATTTCGAACCCATTCCCGATGAGATAATTTCAATGAATTGGAACATGTACAAGGTTCATCAATTATTAGGAAATAAAAAAACTTCAAAAAAATATTTAGAGAATTCATATTTTGAAATAAAATCTCGTTCGAAAAATATAAAAGTCAAGCAGGACAGAGAAAAATACCTTTCAGTAAAACAAAACCAGGAGATTATAACTGCCTGGGATAGTTAAATATTTATTAAGACTATTGTGACCAGTGTCACACTGTTTGCTTTTAATTTTGTAGTTTGAAGAGTAAATATTGATTTGCTTAAATCAATTTTGTATACTTCGCCACATTTTAAATTATTATAAACAGCTTTTGGAGGCTAAATAATGAGAAACGTCCTGTGTAGTACCTTACTTTTTTCAATTCTCTCTGCAACAATCATTCATATTCCCGATGACTATCCCACCATACAAGAGGGGTTCGATGCATCCGATGATGGTGACACGGTTCTTGTTGCGCAGGGGATTTATTATGAAAATCTAATTCTTGAAACAGAAATAGTGTTCGCAAGTCACGCTATATATGATGACCTTGGTTCCGATTGGCTGAACAATGAAAATATCACTGGTACCATAATCAGTGGAGCACAAGAGCCAAGCGATCCTAACAAGGGAAGCTGCCTGGTTGTCCGTGGAGGTGGATGGAATTACGGAGGAAATCCTGAGCCGACGATCATGGGCTTAACATTCCAGGATGGCAACGGAACATCAATGCTGGTTGAAAAATGTGAGCAGGTCATTAATGAATTTTCTGGTGGCGCAATCCTAATGTATAAGGCCTATCCAACGATAATGTACAATCGATTTATAAACAATGGCCATGATAACGATAATGTGAGAGCTGGAAGAGGTGGTAGAACTGGTGGTGCAATGGGTCACTACGCTGATGATGATGTTGAGTTTGATGAGGACAGAAATTCTTCAAGCTGGAATAATAACAGGAATAGTAAAACAATCGCAGATTATATATTCGATAATCCTGCAGCTCTGGATGCATACAACAATGGAATGAATCTCCA
>CAZOUJ010000143.1:0-4510 GCA_964582955.1 uncultured bacterium | reverse complement strand
TGGTAGGCTTCATTCATCTCTGTTAAGGTACAGATTCCCATGGCAAGAGATTCTACCGAGTTCATTCCATATCCCCAGCCCCCGAGATCACCGACCTGGTCAATGAAAATATCAGCAAGCTGTTTTCTTGTTAAAGCTTCCTTGTGGGATAGGTTTTCGATCAAATCGAAAACTATCAGGCCATCTTGCTCTAGTTTTGCACAAGCGGAAATAATGTCCTCAGAACCTTTATAGTGCCTGTTTGTGGGGGCGTGGGCAGCCCGGGTTTTGTCTGAGATATCATTCTTAGGCTTAAAACAATCAGTTTCGAAGGGCAGAAATAAATAGTGAATATCGGGATGTTTTGTAAGCAGATCCACTTCATTGGTCAGATTCAAATCGGACAGTGTATCAATAACCGGCATCACTCCCCGGGTTCGAAGGTCTTCGCCATGATAATGGCAGATGATCTTTTTCCCTTTTTCATAAAGGGCTCTCACAAAACTTTCATCTTTAAAAAAATCCATTCCGCTCTCAAAATGAACCACGTCAAAATCATATAAATTGTGTTTATCTATAGTCTCTAATACCTTCGGGCGCCATAGCAAATCTTTAAATTTCAAGAACTGTGAATCGAACCAGCCCTCCGGCTCCCAAACGGGAGGGCATCCTTCCTTTTCCTTAAAATACCCTTCCTCCCCGCGGTATCTTTGATACACTCGGTTCCGAAGGCCAGCCAGCCAAGGTTTGGTGAAATTAAAGGGCAGGTCTAAACAGATATCCTCTTCAAAATTTTTTGGGGATCTGAAAAATGTGACCGTGCGACATTTGTGGCCGTTAGCCTCATGCTCTTTTTTCCATAATGACAATGTACCAACAGTGTTTTCAGGTGATATATAAAGTATTCTCATTGGGGATGATATAATTTCAGGAATTCGTTTATTTTTGATTCCCAGTTATATTTCTTTCTGATGAGGTTTCTATTTTTTTCAATCCAAGCAGATTGATTCAGTGAACGAAACGCCTCTAATATACCCTCTGCGATTGATGGTATATCGCCGGGTGTTGTCCAATGGATAGTATCTGATATAAAATTACGTATTGGCGGAAGGTTGGAGGCCGCAATACGACAACCGGTAGCCATCATTTCAAACAGTTTCGTTGGCGTATTATGCCTTGTTAAGGGGTTTTCTCTAAATGGAATTATACCTACAGTATGTTTATTTAAAATTGCCCATATATCCCCATAGGGTATCTGATCCTTAACATACACGTGATCACGAAGGTTGTTTTTTAAAATATATCTTTTTATTTGTCTTTCATATTCAGTCGTGCGAAATGAACCCAGCAAGGTTAAATATACATCTGGTATTTCTGAAATCACTGTCGGCAGGGCTGCCATCAAATCACCAATGCCTCTTTCTGGAGCAAGATGCCCGTGATAAATAATTGAAGAACCGCGATTGCCATCATTAGCAACATTGGTTACATATTTAATTTCCGGGAAATTTTCCAATACAACCGGTTGAAAACCCTGGGAATCATATACGGTGTTTTCCATGGGCTGATTTGCCAAAACAACACGGTCAATAAACTTAAGGTGTCGTTTTTCATTGGTGTTTTTCAAAAAAATTGCAGTTTCTTTTACTGGCTTGGATCGTTGGGAAAAAGTACGATACATAGCATCCAAGTTTTCATGAACATCATAAATAATTGTAGCACGAAATCGTTGCTTTACAGATTTGGCCAGGGGCAATAGTTCCGGCTCATGTATATGAAAAAACAAAGGAGCTTCAGATGCCTGAAGCTGATAGAGAATTTTTTTTGAATAAGACTTCACAGAAAGGTTGACAGATAAATTGATATGTTTTAACCCCGGTTCAGATAAATCCAGATCAGATTCAGATCGAGTAAAATATCTTATGAAGATATTTTGCTTTAATAAAGTTTTTATTTCCCGATGATAAATACGCTCGTCGTCAGGAAAATGGTGACAGGAAACCACAGCAATCATTTTATGAAACTTTTTATAACCGTTTTTTCTTCACTATTGATTACAAATAAAAACCAAGGGACGGGGTAAAAAAGAGTAATGGCCAATCGAGTCCATATATCATCGCCAGTTATAAAAACAACGCCCATAAATATTAGAGGGTAAATCCAAGCGGACCAGTTATAGGCAACCGGATAGATTTTATGGCACCGGATAAAAACAGATAAACTCATGAACATAAAGGCAAATACCGTTGCCCAGGCAGACCCTATAACTCCATATCTGGGAACCAATAAAATATTCAATGAAATATTTACTGCTGCCCCTATGGCCCTGAAAACGGGAATCCAATTAGTGACTTCCCTCATATAAACACCAGGTAGCTGTATCACATAGGTGCCAAAAAAGAAATAGGCCAGCAGAATACAAAATACAACATTTTCAGCAGACCAGAATTGCTCTCCGATCAAGGTCCGTGAACCTATTGGGAATCGCATTATTTCGGGAACCCATAGGCTTACGGCTACAATAACAAAGCCCAGCAACCCCAGAAAAATTGTTGCTGCCAGTGCGAAATCTTTTCTGGCGCCAACTACCTTACCCCGTTTTAAAAAATAGGGTGCCCAGCCCATATTGAATCCCATCACTACAATTAGGCCAAAAATACCCAATTTATGCCCTGCTGAATAAAGTCCTACCTCCCGCGTACCGGCCATCCAGTTCAACAAATAACGATTCGCCAGTTCCATGATCATTGTAAATATCCCAGCAGGCAAAAAGGGAATCGCAAACTTAAATACGGTTTTAAGTGTTATTGGCTGGATGGTACTGAAGCTGATACGCTTTATTATGACGGGCAATGAAAAAATAAATACAATACTGGATGCGGTCAGATTCGCTAAAAGGACTCCGGTAATGCCCATTTTAAGAATAACCACAAAAAAGATATTAAACCCCATCGTAAATAAAACTTTTATGAAATTAAAAACGATAAAAGGTATTGGTTTTTCTTCAGCGCGTAACAGCAGCACCGGCAGGTTCCAAAGTGCATCCAGAAGCAATACTCCCGACAGCACAGCGATCCATTCGGGTTTATCCACACCTAAAACAATTTTTGCAATGATCTCTCTGGAAACAAAAAGGATACCGGAAAAAACGATACTGGTGATAACCTGGATTCCATAAATCGTGGAAAAGTATTCTCCTTTTTCCTGGTCCTTTTTTTGTACAGCATATTTCTGGTGTGCTGTATCCATGCCATAGAGGTAGAAAATCATTGTGAAGCCCATAAAAGCGTAGGCCAGGGAAACTACCCCATACTCTTCAGGGGTAAATACATGGGTATATAGAGGGAGCAGAAAAAATGTTACAAGGCGGGTCAGAATATGGCCGAAACCATAGATAAGTGAATTTTTACCTAATGATTTAATTGACATATATACTAAGTCAGATTCAGTTCAACCGTGTCCCGAAAAACACCGCTGGCTCCAAAGTTTTCCTTGAAGCGGCCTAGTCCCATATTTGGTTCCTCATCCAAAGTAAATGTACCAAAATCATAAATTTTCAAGCCTTTACTAATAGCCCAATTAAAAATAGAATAAAATAATAGATTAACGGAACGGTACTCCTGATATTTTTCCTGGTGGCTGATATAAAATGCCAATACCACGTGTTCATTGATAATAAAATTGACTGCCCCAGCCAACATTTCATTATTCAAATAGGCTCCAAATAAGTTTACATCTTCCGGAAAGCGGTTTTTGATCTCCAGTAATTCCTTCAGGGTGTGAGTGGGGGCAACATGATGGCGAATACTCAGGTTCTGAACGAGAACGTTATAAAATGCTGCATAATCTTCTGACCGGCGTACAACAACACCCGATTCTTGTGCTTTGCGGACTGCTCTGCGGTGTGAAGAACGAAATTTCTGCAGATTATTTTCTATATTATTTTCCAGGAACAGCACGCTGGTAATATCCCGCTTGGCATAAGTAAAGCCCTGCTTGAAGAATGAAAAATCCATGTAATTTGATATTCGGCTTTGGTATAAACTCGGGGAAAGTGTAATTCTTATTCCATCAAATGATTGTTCACGGGTATATTTTACCAGAATTTTACCAAGCTCCATTGCATCCGCGATGGATAAGTTTACAGGCACCACAAAAGACCCCATAGAAGCTCCCGGGTGAGAAACCAGCAATCGTTTGCCGTTCTCTATTTTCACAGCAGCAGGAAAAACAGAAAGCAGTTTATCTTTTTTATAGGCCATTAAACTATGGTCTTCGAATCTATCCTTGGGGTGATAATTCAAAAATTTTCGACGGTGGAACAGGGTTCCATTATTGCTGTTCCCAATACAGGCCTCCCACTGCTTAGACTGAGTTTCCATAAATCGTTTAAGGGTGATCATTGTTCTTTAATGGGCGCTTTGAATAGATGTTCCAGATTTGAAATTATTGTTTATTGCTGTTGAATCGTGTTCGGGGTCAAATCTAATTTGGTCTTTTAATTTACGGGAGTAAATCTTGAATTCTGCCA
>CAZOUJ010000142.1:1728-4513 GCA_964582955.1 uncultured bacterium | reverse complement strand
AGAAGGGTGGTCAGAAGAAAGCACTCTCCGCCCCTGGGGTGGTTATGCTGTCTACAACAGAGGCGACTCCCCTGAGTCAATCATCCTGAAACCAGTACAGATATCACCTTCTCTCGCCAGAGAAAAGGAAATTCAACCCCATGGTTGGAAGCTAAACCTGAGTGCTTACGGTAATACTTATGTAGATCCGGGTAATGCTATTGGAAGGCTATCAGGATCTCTGGAAGGACTGGACTACAGGGACAATCCCGAACCGCCCTACCTGGGAGGACACGTCTCTCTTGTTATGCCCAGAGAAAAACACAATGTCAATGAAACCCCTTCAATAACCTTTGAACAACCCTGGGATAAACTTTCTGTGTATCCATTCAAGGTTATTGCCGGGACTCCGGAATATGTCAGCTCCACGACCCAGGAGATACTCTCTCAACTTCCTGAGACGTTCGCCCTTCACCAGAACTATCCCAACCCTTTCAATCCTACCACCACCATAGGTTTTGAGGTTCCTATCCCATCACAGGCGAGCCTGAAGATATATAATCTCATGGGTCAGGAAATAAAGACCTTAACCAACCAATGGCTACCTACGGGAAGTCATCGTTTAATCTGGAACGGGAAAAATCGGCAGGGTATACCTGTCAGTGCGGGTGTCTATATCTACAGACTACAGTCCCAAGACTTCCAAAAAACACGGAAAATGGTGCTTTTGAAATAGATTGTCAGTTCTTCTCCTTAACAATAAAAATTGAGTTTACAGGGATATCTTTGGATAATGACTGAACCTCGCCTGACGGCCAAATAATTTCTATTTTTTCTACTTTTTCCTCTTTGCCAAGACCAAAATAAAGGGGTATCTGACTCTGGCTCAGATAACCTGATTTTCCATCTTTGTATTTTGTGAGGGTTTTTGATTTTAAATAGACCTTTACTATTGCACCAAGGGCGTTACTGTTTGACTTCGTACCCACAAGATCAATCTTTAAGTAATTCACTTCCTTTTTATTATTTAGATCGCTGACAAAAATCTGGGGACCAGAATTAAAGTCATTGGTCACAATGTCAAGGTCCCCATCATTTTCAAGATCAAAGATGGCTGAAGAACGGGACCCCAGAGCACCCATAACTTTTGAAAAATTTTCTTTGTCTTTACAGGGTGGACGGCGACTGTTAGGATCAGAACAGTCGAGCGTAAACCATTCTTTTGCAAACTCACCATTTTTTCGGGGCTCAATACCAAGAATGAACTCACTATCAAGGAACTTCTCTCCAAGATTGTTTAAAAGAAGCGAATTCACTCCGTATCGATGAGGAAAATTCATGCTTGCAGTGATAAAAATATCCTCATAACCGTCAGCATTAACATCGCCACTGCCCACACCCCAGGGCCAAAAGTTTTCAACTCCTACATCTCCAGACACTTCCATAAAATCACCATTGGAGGAGTTCTTATAAAAGGCGTTACCAAAAATATTGTTGGAACCATCTTGCCACATGGAATCATGGATATCAATGTCAGACTTTTTCTTTTCTCGATCATGTTTTGGCGTAGAAGTCATATCGGAGTGCATATCTGTTATAAAAAGGTCTAAGGCACCATCATTATTGTAGTCAAATGACTTGACCCCCATGGAACCCCAGGGTGTTTTCGGGAAATATCTATTCGTCTCATCAACAAAGAAAACACCGCCCTGGTTCTCATAGTAATGATCATCACCCTGCATATTCAATACATATAAATCCGGATAACCGTCTTTATTAAAATCAGTGAATGTCGCATCTCCCGTCCAGCTTAAATCAATTAGTTTCACTTTTTCAGATATATCAGAAAATTTATTGTCTCCCAGATTTTTGTATAGAATGCTTCTTTCTGCCCTATGGGCCATCATGTGACCGGAGAATGCATCAGCCAAGCCTATAAAGTAACCACCTCTTCCCTTTTTGTTGCTGGTGTACATCCCCACATTGGATAAAAAAAGATCCAAAAGTCCATCTCTGTCATAATCGAAGAATATTGCACCAGATGAATGCCCATTATAATCCAAACCAGCTTGTCTGGAAATATTCTTAAAAATACCTTCACCATTATTTTCAAAAAGGACATTTCCCATTCTTACTGTTGTAACATAAAGATCCTCATCTCCATCATTGTCAATATCTGCAAAAGATGCGGCCACATTCACACGGTCCTGTAAACCAACGCCCGCCATTTCAGTAATATTTTTAAATCTCCCATTCCCAATATTACGCCATAATTCATTGCCACCCATTTGAGACACAAATAAAATATCCAGAAGATCATCGTTATCTACGTCAGCAATACTTATTCCATTGCCATGGTCATAGTGTACCGCTTTGTAATCCAAAGCCGCGTCATCGACTATTTTATGTGAAAACGTGACACCACTTTCATCTACTTTGTTCATAAAAGAAAATTCATGAAATACTTTGAATTGATCCAAGGTAGAGAATTGAAGATCACTGCGTTCCCTCAAAATTTCCAGGGTGTTATCCATAAGACCATCTGATTCATAGTCAATAAAAAATGTATTTGTGAGGAAGCCCTCTTGGCTTTTAACGGGTTTATGAGTTCCTTTTTCCTCACTGGTAGCAAAAGTTGCAAGGAAAAGCGCAACAATGAGAATTTTTGCATCTCGGTATACTGTTATTGAATAAGATTTCATTTCCCTATAATTTCACATGCAATTGGTGTAGTCAGTCATAGTGAGCCTCCATTTATACTCTTGACTCGGAAACTAACCTCTCAGGGGCTAACTGTCAAGTTTCC